>NZ_RAWN01000369.1:0-3792 GCF_003668895.1 Corallococcus sp. AB045 | reverse complement strand
GCTTTACAAGCCCGGCGCGCGTGGCTAAACCCCGGGGCCTTGGGGGTGGCCGGAACTTCCGCGCTCTTGGCGCAGCCGACGACCATCAGGGTCGCCGCGGCCAGCACGGGAGCAACACGCTTCCATCGAGGGAGGAGCACGGCCCCGGGGTTTAGCCACGCGCGCCGGGCTTGTAAAGCAAGGCGGCCTTTGGCAGACGGCCCTTCGCCCATGCCCAGAGTCCTGATGTTGCACACGGGAGGCACGCTCGGAATGGCCGGTGGCCGGCCTTCCGCCCTGCGTCCCGCGGCCTTCTTCCAGACGCTCCGCAAGCGAGCCCCGGAGCTGTTCCAGCTGGCCGACATCGAACTGGAGCTGTTCTCCAACCTGGACAGCTCGGAGATGCAGCCGGAGCTCTGGAGCCGGATGGCCGCCCACCTCCACCGTCGACTGCCGGACTTCGACGGGGCGGTGGTGACCCATGGAACGGACACGCTCGCCTTCACGGCCAGTGCACTGTCGTTCATGTTGCGAAACCCGCCCTGCCCGGTGGTGCTGACGGGCTCGCAGCGGCCCCTGGGAGAAATCCGCTCGGACGCGCGGCTGAACCTCATCGACGCGGTGCTCTCCGCGCTCCAGGGTCCGCGCGAGGTGACCATCTGCTTCGACTCGCACCTGTACCGGGGCAACCGCACGCGCAAGGTGAAGGTGGCGGAGTACGACGCCTTTGAGAGTCCCAACTTCCCGGTGCTGGGCACGCTGGGCGTGGACGCCACCTTCGAGAAGGGCCTCCCGTCCCGGGGTCCCTTCCGGCTCCATGAGAAACTGGATCCGCGCGTCTTCCTCCTGAAGGTGTACCCGGGGCTGGACCCGGCCCTGCCCCTGCAACTCCTTCCGCACGTGAAGGGGCTGGTGGTGGAGGCGTACGGGGCGGGCAACGTGCCCATCGCGCCGGAGCTGGGCCGCTCGCTCCTGCCGCTCTTCATCCAGGCGCGCGAGCGGGGCGTCCCGGTGCTGGTGGTGAGCCAGTCGTACCGCAACGGGGTGGACCTCACGCTCTACGAGTCCGGGGCCAAGGCACTGGCGGAAGGGGCGGTGGGGGGCGCGGACATGACCCCGTCCGCGGCGCTGGTGAAGCTGATGCAGGGGCTGGCGGAGCATCCCCGGGGGGGCGAGGCCCTCTCCCGCTTCCTCCGGACGCCCGTGGCCGGCGAGCTGTCCGTCGGGCGGCCGACAGTTCCGCCACCGGAGAAACCCAGGCGCCGGCCCGCGCGGGTGGGGCGGGTCGCCTGACACCGGGTGCATGAAAGGAGCGTGGGTGTGCTTGCCGCCGTGAAAAGGCGGCCCCTAAGATGGGAGGCGCGATGTCCGAGGAGAAAACTTCCGTCCATTCGATTTCGGACCTGCTGGGCAGCGCCCAGCAGCAGAGCGCGTATCTGATCGTCATCAGCGCCAAGTCCGCCGCCGGCATCGGGCGGATGTTCAAGCTGGACCGCTCGGAGGTGGTGCTGGGCCGCAGCTCGGAGGCCCAGTTCCAGGTCGAGGACGACGGCATCTCCCGCAAGCACGCGAAGGTGGTCGCCATTGGCGACGGCCGCTTCCAGCTCGTGGACCTGGGCAGCACCAACGGCACGTACCTGAACGGCCTGAAGGTGAGCGCGGCGCCGCTGTACGACGGCGACAAGATCCAGATCGGCTCCAACACGGTGCTGAAGTTCAGCATCCAGGACGCGCTGGAGGAGCAGTACCAGCGCAGCATCTACGAGTCCGCCACGCGCGACGGCCTCACCCGCGTCTACAACAAGAAGTACTTCATGGAGACGGTGCGCAAGGAGTTCGCGTACTGCCTGCGCCACCGCGTGCCGCTGTCGCTGGTGCTCTTCGACGTGGACCACTTCAAGCGCATCAACGACGTGTACGGCCACCCGGCCGGAGACTTCGTGCTGACGCGCATCGCGCAGCGGGTGGCGGACACGGTGCGCACCGAGGACCTGCTCGCGCGCTACGGCGGCGAGGAGTTCGCGCTGATGCTGCGCGAGTCCGCGGAGGACGCGGCCCTGGCGTGCGCGGAGCGCTGCCGTGTGGCGGTGGACCGCGCGGACTTCATCTTCAGCGGCACGCCCATCAAGGTGACCATCAGCCTGGGCGTGGCGACGCTGCTGGACTCGGACTTCTCCCAGCCGGAGGACCTCATCTCCGCCGCGGACAAGTACCTCTACCGGGCCAAGCATGCGGGCCGGAACCGCGTGGACGCCAAGGCCGTCAGCGGCCCGTGAGTGTCAGGAGGAAGGCCCTGAGCCACGGGCCTTCCGCCTCCCGGATTCCCAAGCCGTCGGTGCGCGCAGCCTGAGCGGCCCCGGGCCGCTCGCGACGTCAGCGCTCAGCGTCCAAAGCCCAGCCGCCGCAGCCCTTCCGCCGACACGTGCTTCACGTGCGTGTCCGCGTCGTGCGCCGCCGCCTCGCTCAGCGCCGCCACCGCGTGCGGCCCGCCCAGCGCGCTCAGCGTCCTCGCGGCCGCGATGCGCACGTCCGCCACCGGATCCCCGCGCAGGCGGTCCGCCAGGACGCGCACGTGCGCGGTGCGGCCCACGAACTCCAGCGCCCGCGCCGCCGCCGCGCGCACCACCGGGTGATCCGACTCCAGCAGGCCCGCCGCCTCGTCCCCGCGAGACGGCTGCCGGTAGGCGGACAGCACGTCCAGCGCGGCCACCACCACCTCCGGCGCGCCGTCCTCCAGCGCCTTCGCCGCCAGCGCCATCGCGTCGCCATTCCGGGGCAGCGCCCCCAGCGCGCGCACCGCGCCCGCGCGCACCGGAGTCACGTTCGACGAGAGGAAGGGCGCCAGGCGCCGCGTAGGGGGCGGGCCCTCCGTGCAGTCCCCCATGAACGCCACCGCCTCCCCCTGCACCTCTGGAGTCCGGGCGTTGCGCCCCTCCGCCACGTCCCGCAGGAAGGCGAAGCACCCCTTCTCTCGGGCCATCGCGCCCAGCCACGGCCGGGCGGCCTCCGCGGACTCCGCGTCCTTCACGCCCTGGAGCGCCACGTCTCGCAGGGGCTTCCCGGAGGACTCCGCCAGGCCCCGCGCCGCCAGCTCCCGGACCCGGCCATCATCGTCTCCCAGCGCCCCCTCCAGCTCCCGCTTCGCCAGCGGGCCGTAGCGGCGCAGGGTGGCCACCGCCGTGCGCCGGCGCTGCGCGTCCGCGGACGCAAGGTCCGGCCGCAGCGCGTCCAGTTCGCGCGAGTACACGGCGAAGAGCCGGTTGATGACCGCCTCGTCCGGGGGCTTCGCCTCGGTGAGGAGCAGCCGGCCCACGGACGCGTGCTGCCGCTCGGCGACAGCGGAGAGCAGCTCCGCCATCACCGCATCACCGGCGACGGGCCTGGACGCCACCGCGTCCAGCACCACGCGCGTCGCCGACCGGCCCTGGAAGGTGGCCAGGTGCAAGAGCGCCGGCAGCCGCACGGACGGCTCCTGCGAGTACATCTCCAGCGCCAGCGACTGCCGGACGGCGTCCCGCTTCGCCCACACCCGGGCGGCGGCGGAAGGCCCCCGGGCACCGGCCTCCCGCAGGAAGTCCGCCGTGGACCGGCCGGAATCAGCGGCAGCCCGGGCGGCGGTGAGGCAGGCCCCCAGGTCCTCGTCCGGCGGGGTGTCCATGATCCAGTCCGCCAGGGCCCGCCGCTCCGTCAGTCCCCGGCTCCGGGCCTCCGCCCGCACCGCGGCCCAGCGCACCCGCCAGCTGGAATCCTTGAGCGCCGAGGCCAGCGCCTTCTGCGCCTCCACCCCTCCCGTCCCCAGGGGCGCCACCCAGC
>NZ_RAWN01000368.1:0-3802 GCF_003668895.1 Corallococcus sp. AB045 | reverse complement strand
GCTGTTGGGCGGGTTGGGAACGTGGGCTTGGCGCGCGGGTGGCTCCAGGACTCCGACGGTGGCCAACGGGCTGGAGTCGGCGCTCGCGCCGGATTTGGAGGCAATGGTGCGGACCGCCGTGCCAGTTGCTCCTGATGCGGGCTCGCCTGCCACGTCGGAGGACTTTGCCGCGCTCGCGCCCGGTGCCGACTCCACTGCGACAATGGCGGCCTCGGCCTCGGCACCGCCCGGCGCTGGCCTGCCTGCCACAAGCGAGGACTCCGCCGCGCCCGTGGCCGTCGCCCGCCTTGATTCAGCGCAAAGACCTTCGCGTCCCTTGCATCAGGCGGCGGCCGGTACGCCGGTCCGGGCCGCGCGTCCGGACGCTCCGGGCAGGTCGCCTCGGGCCGCGCCAGCGCCGCTGGCCCGCCCCGCCCAGGACTCTCCGCAACGGCCCGTGTCCCCGGAGCCCACCGGCACGGAGCTGCCGGTTCGCGTGCCGGATGCCCAGGACTTCGCGACGCTCACGGTGGTGACACGCCCCTGGGCCGAGGTGTTCGTGGACGGTCAGAGCCGGGGCTACACCCCTCGGCTGCGCGAGCTGCGGCTGTCTCCCGGCACGCACCGGCTCCGCTTCGCCAACCCCTTGTGCGAGCCCGTCGAGGAAGTGCTCGAAGTGGCTGCCGGCGCAGCCGTCTCGCGCGAAGTCTCCCTCCGGGTGCGTGACGCGGAGGTCACCATCGTCGCGCCCGCGGCGTCCCGCGTCTTCGTCGACGGCGTGGAGGTGGGCGTGGCTCCGCTGCGTGAACCCTTGAAGCTCTCGCACGGAGGACACCTCCTGTCCGCCCGCGACCCGGGAGGCAACGTGCTGAGGCAATCGCTCGACGCGGTGGCGGGGTCCCGCACCACGGTCGTGCTGGGGTCCGCTCCATGAAGACCGCCATCGTCGCCCTGCTGCTCGCGGCGTCCTCCCCGCTGGGCCCCGCTCGTGAGGCCTACCAGTCCGGCGACCTGCCTCGCGCCCGGACCGAGCTGGAGGCCCTGCTCCAGCCCTCGCGGCTCTCCCATCCTCAAGAGGAGGCCGAAGCCCACCTGCTGCTCGCGGCGACGCTCCACGCCCAGGAAGACGTGCCCCGCGCGGAGCACGAAGCCGTGGAAGGGCTCGCGCTCGACCCCGACGCGAAGCTGGACCCCCTGGTGTATCCTCCGGACTTCATCGCCTTCATCGAACGGGTGCGCGCGCGGTGGCAGGACCGCATCGACCCGCGCGCCGCCCGACTCCGGCCGCCCGTGCTCCTGCCCGGGACCGCGTCCTCCACCGCCGCTCCCGTCCTCGTCGAGCCCCGCCCGGCCTCGCAAGGCTGGTACCTGGTGCCGTTCGGCGTGGGGCACTTCGTGCACGGCCAACGCTCCAAGGGCACCGTGCTCGCGGTAGGGCAGGGCACGGCGTTCGCCGTGTCCGCGGTCTCCCTGGGCGTGGCCCTGTCCCTGCGCGGCTCGGACGGCCGCTACTCGGCCCAGGACGCGCCCACGGCCCGGGCCTTCAACGTCTCCTATCTCGTGGGGGCCTACGCCTTCGCGGCGCTCTATGCCTACGGCGTGCTGGATGGCCTGCTGTCCTCGCCCCCTCCGCCCACGGGACGCGGGCCTGGGTGAGCGCCTCGGCGCACTGACGCGGCGGCCTGCTCCGGTGTAAACGGGGCGGATGAACGACGTGAACCTGGTGGAGATCGCCCGGCGGTTCGAATGCAAGCAGGCCACCTCCGCGGTGGCGCTTTCGACGGCCTCCGGGCCGCTCGCGGACGGCTGGATGGCGTTCGGCGGCGTGGGGTCCTACATCAACAAGTCGTGCGGCTACGGCTTCGAGCGCGACCTCACGGACGCGGAGCTGGACGCGCTGGTGGACTTCTTCGCGTCGCGTGGCGTGGAGCCCAAGGCGGAGCTGAGCCCCTTCGCGCCCCAGGCCCTGCTGAAGGGGCTGGCGGCCCGGGGCTTCGTGCTGCGCGAGTTCGAAACCGTGCTGTACCGGCCGCTGCAAGCCGGGGAGGACCTGTCGCGGCTGGCCCGGGGCGCTCCCGCCGGGCTGCGCGTCGAGCGGGTGGATCCGTCCGACGACGCGGCGGTGCGCAGGTTCGTGGAGGTCGCCGGCAGCGGCTTCGTCCCGGAAGGCGAGTCGATGCCGGCGGTCTTCCTGGAGATGGGATTGAAGGCGGCGCGCAACCCCGCCTCGGACTCGTACGTGGCGTGGCTCGACGGCGTGGCGGTGGGGGCCGGCAGCTGCGAGGTGAGCGACGGGCTCACCTCGCTGTTCGGCACGTCGGTGCTGCCCGCGTACCGGCGGCTCGGCGTGCAGCAGGCGCTGATCGTCGCGCGGCTGGCGCGGGGGCTGGAGAAGGGCAGTGACCTGGCGGCCATCATGTCCTCGCCCGGCATCCCCACGGAGCGCAACGCCATGCGCCTGGGCTTCCTCATGGCCTACTCCCGCGCCGTGCTGGTGAAGCCCGGCGCGGGGCTGGAGCCGTCGCCCTGAACGTCAGGGGCTACGGCTGCGGCAGGGTGTACGCGAGGGGCAGCAGGGCGCCGTTCTTGTTGAACGGGTTGTAGCTGCCCTGCGGGCCCACCCAGCCGCAGCCTCCGTAGCCGCGCATCTCCACCACCTGGAAGTGGTCATAGAAGGCCCACCACGAGGACTCGCTCGAAGGGCCGGCCCGGCCGATGTTGCCGACGGGCACGGAGAACGGCGTGCCTCGCAGGTCCACGTTGGCCAGGCCCGTGCGGCTGCACCCCATGGCCGCCGCGTAGGTCATGGCCGTCACGAGCTCCTTGTTGACGTGCATGAGGGAGCCGCTGGACGTCGAGAAGGTGTGGTCCCCGGTGTCCACGGCGAGGGTGATGGGGTTCAGCCTGACGCGCGTGAACCGGGTCCGCACGTCGGTGCCCGGCGAGTTCCCTCCCGCCGTGTACTGCGAGTAGTTGGCGCCCTCCTCCGTGTGCACCAGGGGGAGGTACTCCCTGGGCGTGCCGGCCATGTCCTGGCACCAGGCCGTCCAGCGCTTCAGCGGGTCCTTGTTCACGAACAGCGCGTACTCGCCGTCCGGCGCACCGGGGCGGGCCGCCTTGAGCTCCTGGCACGTCGCGGGGAGATCCTCGCCGCGGTAGTGGAGCTGGAGCAGGCCGCCCTGCTGGTTGAAGGGGTTGTAGCTGCCCTGCGGGCCCACCCAGCCGCAGAAGCCGTTACCGGACAGCGTGACGACCTGGCCGTCCTCGCTGGAGATGGCGGCGCCGGTCGCGTTCGCGCCGGCCACGCCGAACGACTCCGCCTCCACCGTGAACGGAGTGCCCCGGAGGTCGATGTTGCCCTGGCCCTGGCCGCCGTTGCACGCCATGGCCACGCCGTAGGGCATCGCGGTGACGGTGTCCGGCGAGTGCGTCAGCTCGCCCGTGGAGGTGGCGAAGGTCTGGTCCCCCGTGACCACGCGCAGGGTCACCGGGTCGATACGCAGCCGGGTGAAGTGGGTGCGCACGTCGGTGCCGGGGGAGGCGCCGCCGGCCGTGTACTGCGAGAAGTTGGAGTCGGCATCCGTGCGCGTGAGCGTGAGGTACTCGGTGGGCGTGCCGGCCATGTCGTGGCAGTACGCGGTCCAGGACGCGCCGGTGTCACCCGCCACGTACAGCACGTAGTCGCCGTCCGGCGCTCCGGGTTGGGCGGCGCGGATCTCCAGGCAGCGGGAGGGCCGCGAGGTGAGGGGCTGGGGGCGCTCCGCCAGGGTGCTGGGGCTGGCGCTGTCGCTGGCGCCACAGCCGGCGGCGGCGAGCGCCAGGA
>NZ_RAWN01000367.1:0-3894 GCF_003668895.1 Corallococcus sp. AB045 | reverse complement strand
GACCCAGGCCCCCGCCGCCGCCCCGGTGCGCTCATGAGCAACACCCCCTCCATCGAGCTGTGCGGCCACAAGGTCGGCCCCGGCCAGCGCCTCTTCGTCATCGCCGGCCCGGACAGCATCGAGTCCGAGGAGATGGCCCTGCGCCACGCCCACCTGCTCAAGGGCATCACCTCCCGGCTGGGCGTTCCGTATGCCTTCAAATGTTCCTATGACAAAGCCAACCGGACCAGCGGCAAGTCGTTCCGCGGTCCGGGTTTGAAGGAAGGTCTGAGAATCCTGGACCGTATCCGTCGGGAGGTGGGGGTGCCCGTTCTCACGGACGTCCATGAAACCAGCCACGTCGGGCCTGCCGCTGAAGTCGTGGATATCATCCAGATACCGGCCTTCCTGTGCCGGCAGACGGACCTCGTGGAGGCGGTGGCCCGCTCGGGCAAGGGGGTGAACTTGAAGAAGGGACAGTTCGTCGCCCCCAAGGACATCGTCCACTCGGCGCGCAAGGCCGTGGAGGCGGGCAACCCCAACGTGCTCGTCACCGAGCGGGGCTCCTCCTTCGGCTACAACAACCTCGTCGTGGACATGCGCGGCTTCGCCCAGATGCGCGAGGCCGGCCTCGTGGTCTGCATGGACGCGACCCACGCCGTCCAGCTCCCCAGCTCCAGTGACGGAAAGACAGGCGGTGAGCGAAGATTCGTCTCACTGCTTGCTCGCAGCGCCGCCGCCGCCGGGATTGACGCTTTATTCACAGAAGTCCACGAAGACCCCGACCGTGCCCTGTGTGACGGTCCGTGCTCGCTCAATCCACAGATGTTCGAGGACGTGGTACGAGATGTGCTCAGCATCCGCCGCGCGCTGGGTCACGAAGCCAGTTGATGCATGCGAAAGGTGAGGAGGCCATGCCGACGGAAGCGCCTTCCAAGCCGGGCAAGGAAGAGCTGACGTCCCGTGCGTCGCGCGTGCGACTGCTCGTGTTCGACGTGGATGGCGTCCTCACCGACGGCGCGCTGTATTACGGCGACAACGGCGAGATGATGAAGCGCTTCAACGTGAAGGACGGCCATGCGCTCGTCATGGCCCGGCTGGTGGGCCTGCCCGCCGCCATCCTCACCGCGCGCTCGTCCCGCATCGTCGAAGCGCGAGGCCGAGAATTGGGCCTCGCCGCCATCTTCCAGGGCCGCAAGGAGAAGGGTCCCGCCCTCCTTGAATTGCTCGCCCAACTCCAAATACCCGCGAATCAGTGCGCGTACATGGGAGACGACCTGAACGACCTGGACCCCATGTCACTCTCAGGGCTTTCCGCCTGTCCGGCGGATGCTGTTCCAGAGGTGCGCCAGGAAGCAGACTTCGTTACGACGAACGTGGGCGGTCACGGAGCCGCCCGTGAGCTTGTGGAGCTGTGCCTCCGTGCCAGTGGCCGTTGGGACGACGCCGTGGGTCTGATGAGAAGCACAGATAAACGCAGCACGTCGTAGGGTGGGTTGATCAAACCCCGCATTCAAGGTAGGTGTTTATTTCCATGGCTAGTGGAACGATGCAGTCCGAGGGGAGTACGGCGATGACGGACCAGCTCTACACGACGCACGACATCAGTCGGTTGCTTCAAGTGGACCCGTCGACGGTGAGCAAGTGGATTGACCGCGGCATCCTGATGGCCTTCCGGACTCCGGGTGGCCACCGCCGGGTGCGTTCGACGGACCTGCGCACCTTCCTGGTCACCCACCAGATGCCCGTGCCCGAGGAGCTGGGCAGCAGCACGGTGCGCCTGCTGGTCGTGGACGACGAGCGCCCGGTGCTGGACGCCATCAAGCGCGCGTTCAAGCCGCACGCGAACCAGGTGGAGCTCCAGACCACCACGAGCGGCGTGGAGGCCCTGCTGCTGGTGTCGGAGCAGAAGCCGCACGGGATGATCATCGACCTCAACATGCCGGACATCGACGGCATCGAGGTCTGCAAGCGCATCCGCGCGCGCAAGCAGATGGAGGGAGTGCGCCTCATCACCATGACGAGCATGCACACGCCCGACGTCGTGGAGCAGTCCAAGCAGGCCGGCGCGGTGGCGTGCCTGGCCAAGCCGCTGGACGTGACTCAGGTGATGGAGCTGTTCCGGGTACCGCTGGCGCTCAACACCAGCGCTGCTCGCAAGTGATGGGACGGGGGCTTCCGCCGGCCACCGCGGAAGCCCTCGGGTCGCAAGGATGCTTGCGGGAGTCGCCGCGCCTCGCCGCAGCGAGGGCAGCGGCCTCCCTGATGGGGTGTTGATGCACGTGCATCAACCCTGGACCTTCACCTCGACGACGCGGGGCTTCGTCTCCTCGCGGCGCGGCAGGGTGAGGGTGAGCACGCCATTGTCGTAGCGGGCCTCCACGCGGGTCGCGTCCACCGTCTCCGGCAGCCGGAACTGGCGCGCGTACACGCCCGAGGCGCGCTCCTGGCGCCGCAGGGTGCTGCCCTCCGGAACGGTCTCGGCCTTGCGCTCGGAGCGCACGGTCAGCACACCGTCCTCCACCTTCACCTGGATGGCCTTGGCGTCATGGCCCGGCAGGTCCACGCGCAGCGTGATGCCGGACTCGGCCTCCAGGATGTCCGCCGCGGGCGTGACGGTGCGCTCGGCGTCGTTGCGGACGCCCGGCGAGGCCAGCTCGCGGAAGAGGAAGTCGAAGTCGCGCAGCAGCGGGTGGGTGACAGCGGCGTTGTTGAAGGGATAGCGAGCGTTCAGCATGGTCGTCTCCTGTTCGTGACGTCCCTTGGGACGCACGTCGTGCGGGTTCACGGTCGTTGTTGAAGTGGGTGGCCGGGTTCCTGTTTCCAGGAGCGCCCGGCAGCGCCTCACAAGACTCAAGAGAACCATGCTTCGGGACGTGTCAAGCAACGGCCCCGCACGTCATGGAGCCCCCGCCCAAGGCCCCGTGCCCGCCTGCCTGCCTGCCCTCCTGGCGGGAGGCCGCGAACTTCGCGTCAGTCGTCGTCGCGGCCCAGCGTGACGGCGGCGCCTTCCTCGTCCCGGGTGACGCGCACCTGCCAGGGGCGGCAGCAGACGGGGCAGTCCTCCACGTAGGACTCGGAGGAGGCGCCCAGCGAGTCCACGTCGACTTCGACCTCTTCACCGCAGTACGGGCACATCTGGGTGGCGGCGTCCGCGAATGGCTGCATGGTCCAAGCCTCCTTGCCCTCAAGGCATGTTCGGTGACGTGGACTGAGCGTCCGCGCCATCAGACGCTAGAATCCCCACCCCATGGCTCCCCCTTCCCGGAATCGCATCGCGGACATCCTCATCAAGGCGCGCGTCATCGACGAGCTGCAGCTGCGCAGCGCGCTCGCGTCACTGGACCAGTGGGGCGGACGCGTGTCGCGCGTCGTCTCGGACCTGGGGCTGGCGTCCGAGGAGACCATCACCCAGGCCATCTGCCAGGGGCTGGGAATGCCGCGCGTGCAGCTGGGCAACCTGACGAAGGACGCGGCGGCGCTCGCGCGCGTGGACGTGGGGCTCGCCGAGCAGAAGGGCATCTTCCCCGTGCAGCTCAAGGACAACGGGAAGACGCTGGTGCTGGCGATGTCCGACCCCACGGACCTGGCCACGTTGGACCAGGTCGCGGCGCGCAGCCGCGCCCGCGTGGTCCCCATGGTGGCGGGCGACCGTGAAATCGAGCACGCCATCCTGCGCCACTACCGCGGCCAGGAGCCGGTGGAGAAGAAGCGCTTCAAGCCCGACACGAACAAGCAGCAGGACGCGGGCGAGTTCCCGGAGGAGGAGGAGTTCAAGGTCGTGGACATGAGCGGCAAGACGGTCGTGAAGCGCATCAGCGACATCGTCGACCCGAACGCCGCGCCACCGCCGCCCCCTGCCGCCCCTGCTCCCGCCGCGCGCGCGGCGGGAGCAGGGGCGGCAGGGGGCGGCGG
>NZ_RAWN01000366.1:0-3974 GCF_003668895.1 Corallococcus sp. AB045 | reverse complement strand
CCTCCACCCCCAGGTTGAAGCCCAGGAGCGCCGGCACCACGGCCGTCCCCACCCCATGGCCGCCGAGCACGCTCGCGAAGCCCAGCCCATGCACCAGGCCGAACAGGAAGGTGAGCCCCGCGCGGTGCCCGTGCTGGCGCAAGAGCAGGTTCTCCAGCGCCATGTAGAGGATGGACGCGGCGATCGCGGCCTCGGCCCACCGCGTGCTCCGCGCGTCCAGCGTCACCCAGCCCAGGGCCGTGAGCCCCAGCGTCAGTGAGTGCGCCAGCGTGAACGACGTCACCAACAAGAGGATCCGCCGGAACGAGCCGCCCACCAACAATACCGAGAAGAGGAACAGGAGATGATCCGCCCCGGCCAGGATGTGGCGGATGCCCTCGCCCACCCAGCCGGCGAAGCCGCTCACCGCCTCGGGCGCGACCTCCATTTCATGGGCGTGGGCGGCGGCCGGTCCCAACAGGAGCAGGGCCAGCAACACCACCCGGGCTGCGGGGAACGGCTTCATCGCGCGAAGGAGCCTGCCCTCCGCGCGCCCTGCCCGTCCACTACTCGCGCACGAACTCCAGCTGCACCTGGTGGCGGCCCGAAAGCCCGCCGTGGTGCGCGCCGCAGCGCGGACAGACCATCGGCAGATCCCATTCCCACTGCGCCTGCACCTCGTCCCCGCAGCAGACCATGGGGAGCGTGCGCAGCATCTCCTCGTCCGGAGGCAGCGGCCGGGGCAGCGGCTCCGGCGCCACGGAGACGAAGGTGGGCCGCGGGTTCTGGGACAGCGTGCGCTGCACGTACGCCAACTGCTCGTACCGCACGTGGTTCGCCCACGCGCGCGCCATCTGCTCCACGTGCGCGGACTGATCCGGCGTGAGCCACGCGTCCGGCAGCGCGCGGTGGCCGCAGTACAGGCAGTGCCACGCGGGCAGCTCCTCGGGCGTGTACGCCTCGTGGAGGTTCTCGAAGGGGAAGTAGCCCGCGAGCAGCCGCTGTAGCATCCCCGCGTCGTGGCGGCTGGGCCGCGTCTTGAAGGAGCGCTGGCAGCGGGGACATTCGCGCCGCACGAAGCCCGCCTTGTCCCGCGGCAGCTCCAGCCACGCCATGTCCAGCTCCGGCACGTTCATGCCAGCCCCCGCCGGCGCCCCAGCGACGCGACGGCCAGCACGAACGCGATGACCGAGAACACCAGGAGGAGGTGCACCCACTGCCCCTCCGTTGAACCGGTGATCAGCCCCATCACCCACAACACCATCAAGATGATGCCCATGGTCCAGTACACGCCACGCCTCCCGCCACACAGGGCCCCGAAAGTCAGACCGGGCCCAAGCTAGGAACGCGGAGGCAGCGCGGCAACAGGCGGAGCTTTCTGCAGGGTCAGGTTGGGAAACAAACTTCCCAGGCCGGGCATTTTTTCCGGATGCCGTGGGCCATGCCGGTCCTGTTTCAGCCCTTCTCTTAAGGATCCGTGAGGCAGCTGGCGCACGCTACGTACGCTGGCACGTTGCCTGCTTAGCCGCTGGGTGTGGGCGAGTCAGCGGGCGCGGGTGGTTGGGCGCCAGGGGAGGGCGAGATGCGGGGTTGGACGGTGGCGATGGCGGCGGCGGTGGTGCTGATGGGGACGAACGCGGTGGCGTTCCCGGTGCAGGTGCCGGTGGGTGCGCAGGGGGAAGCGCCGGACGTCGCGGCCCTGAGGGCGCAGCTGGCGGAGAAGGACGCACAGCTCAAGGCCGCCCTGGCCCGGTTGCAGCACTACGAGGACGAAGCGGACTACCTCCGCGCGGAGCAGATGGGCGTGGCCGAGGCCGTGCGCGCCTCCGGGCTCCCGGAGCGGCAGCAGCGCCGGCTGGCGGTGGCCATCGTCCGCGAGGCGGAGCGCAACAACCTGGATCCGCTGCTGGTGGTGGCGCTGATCCGCTGCGAGTCGTCCTTCAACAACTACGCGGTGTCCGGCGTGGGCGCCATGGGCCTCATGCAGGTGATGCCGGACACGGGCAAGTACCTGGCGGAGAAGTCCGGCTGGCGGCTGGGCCGCCACACCAACCTCTTCGACTTCGAGACGAACGTGAACCTGGGCACCGCGTACCTGGCGGACCTCATCAACCGCTTCGGCTCCGTGGAGGGCGCGCTCGTCGCCTACAACGCGGGTCCCGGGCTGGCCAGGCGCATCCTCGCCAAGAAGGAGAACCGGGTGAAGTTCATGGCCGGCTACCCCGCCAAGGTCGTGAAGGAGTTCCGCAAGCTGAAGGCCCAGCAGGAGCGCGCCATCAGCCTGCGTGCCGGGCAGACGACACCCGACCGCAAGGGTTGACCGCTGCGTGACACGCGCTCCGCTCGCTCGCCAACACTCCAGCCGAAGTTGCATGCCCGCCACTGACCTGATCGCCGGTGAAGGTGCACTGTTCGGCTCCGGCTGTGCACCCCCACCCCCCGGTGGGAACCCGGACCACCCCTGTGGTCCGGAAACGTGCGGCAGCCGCCATTACATCGCGAGCTGCACACACGTGCATACCTCAGCGGGAGCGCGGATCATGACGGGGCTTCAGATTCATCGGGAGGAGGAGGCGGCGGGTCGGATCACGCTGCGCTTGGAAGGGACGCTGGACGGCCGTACTGCCCAGGAGCTGCGCAACTCGCTCCAGGCGCTGGGCCAGAGCGAGGTCGTGCTGGACTTCGCGCATCTTCGTGAGTTCAAGGACAGCGCGGTGGGCATCCTGACCCACGGCCTGAAGGACGGCGCCGTGCAGCTGCGCGGGCTGGCCACGCACCACGAGCGGATGTTCCGCTACTTCGGCGTGCTGTCCTCGCCGACGACGCACCGGGCGTACTACACGCCCGAGGACATCCTCTCCGTCTGAGACTGGGTGGCCCTCCGGGCCGCGTGCATCCCCGGCAAGTGCCCGCGCCTCCAAGGCAGGCGGGCATCCGGCGAGGAACACGGGTGGCCTGGAGGGGTGCCGGCGGGCGTTCGCCTGGGCTAGAGTCCGCGCCCAGATGACCCAGCCCGCTCGCGTCCTCGGTCCAGTTCCCTCCCCTGCTTCCGCGCGCGCGGTGATGGAGCGGCTCGCCGCCCAGCTTGGCCGCGCCGTGCAGGGCAAGCCGGAGGAGGTGCGGCGCGTCGTCACCTGCGTGGTGGCAGGCGGGCACCTGCTGCTGGAGGACATGCCCGGCGTGGGCAAGACGACGCTGGCGGAGGCCCTGGCCCGCGCGTGCGCCCTGTCCTTCTCACGCATCCAGTTCACCGCGGACCTGCTGCCGACGGACATCCTGGGCGCGCAGGTGTTCCACGCGCAGACGGCCACCTTCTCCTTCCGGCCCGGGCCGCTGTTCCGGCAGCTGGTGCTGGCGGACGAGCTCAACCGCGCGCCCCCGCGCACCCAGTCCGCGCTCCTGGAGGGCATGGCCCAGGGCCAGGTGTCGCTGGACGGGCAGACCCACGCACTGCCCTCGCCCTTCACCGTGGTGGCCACCCAGAACCCGGTGGACTTCTCCGGCACCTATCCGCTGCCGGACTCGCAGCTGGATCGCTTCCTCGTGCGCCTGTCGCTGGGCCACCCGGCGCCGGACGTGGAGGCGCGCCTGCTCACCACGCGCGGCGCGGCGTCCCCGCTGCCGTCGGTGGAGGCGGTGACGGGGCCGGAGGAGCTGGCGTCGCTGCGTGAGTTCGCCCAGGACGTGAAGCTGGACGCGGCGGTGGCGGACTACGTGGTGCGGCTGGCGCGGGCCACGCGCGAGCACGGCGACCTGGAGCGCGGCGCGTCCACCCGCGCGGTGCTGGCGCTGGGGTCCGCGGCGCGGGCCCAGGCGTTGTGGGAGGGGCGCGACTTCGTCACCCCCGGCGACGTGCGCGCCATGCTGGTGCCCTGCTGGGCGCACCGCGTGCTCTTGAGGAGCGCAGTACAGGGCGTGTCCGCGCGGGACGAGGCGGCGCACCTGGTGGAGGAGATCGCCCGCAAGGTGGCGGCGCCCCGGTGAAGGCCCCCGCC
>NZ_RAWN01000365.1:0-4082 GCF_003668895.1 Corallococcus sp. AB045 | reverse complement strand
ACAGCCCCCTGGCTGGCCCCCGCCACCGCCGCCGCCGGGACGCCCTGACATTGTCTGTTTGATGCGCTGCGTCCAAGACGCGGAGGCGTTAGAAGTGGGTGGTCGTCGGTGGACGAAGGAGGCCCTCGCGTGGACCTGATGGGTGGGATGCAGGAAGCGATGCGACGCGTGCTGGTGGCGCGGGGTGTGGAGTCGGAGACGGTGAACGTGGGTGGGCAGGCGGTACACCACTACGCGCTGGAGGGGCAGGGCAAGGGGCCTCCGGTGGTGCTGGTGCACGGGCTGGGCGGGTCCGCCAACGGCTTCGGGCGCACGTTCTTCGGGCTGGCGAAGCGCTTCTCCCGCGTGCTCGCGCCGGACCTGCCGGGCCACGGCTTCTCCGGCGAGTTCTGCGGCGGCCCCACCTGCGTACAGGGCCAGTTCGACGTGCTGCGCGCCTACTTCGAGCAGGTGGTGAAGACGCCCGCCCTCGTGGTGGGCAACTCGCTGGGCGGGGCCATGGCCGTCAACCTGGCCTCCGAGCATGCCGCCTGGGTGAAGGCGCTGGCGCTGGTGGCTCCCGCGGGCGCGGAGCTGACGCCGCAGGCGCTGGCGGCGTTGCTGGGGCACTTCGCGGTGAAGTCGAGCGCGGACGTCCGCGCCCTGACGCGCAAGCTCTTCCACCGGCCGCCCCTGGGCGCGCTGCTGCTCGCGCCGGCGCTGAGCAAGCTCTACACGACGCCCACGGTGCAGGCGCTGGCGGCGGATGCGCTCGCGACGCAGGCGAGCATCGCGCCCCAGGCGGTGCGGGATTTGAAGATGCCGGTGCTCTTCCTCTGGGGCGGCAGCGAGCGGCTCCTGCCCCCGGAAATCCTCGACTGGTACCGGCAGCACCTGCCCGCCCAGGCGGAGGTGCATGTGGTGGAGGGCTTCGGCCACGTGCCGCAGATGGAGCGGCCGGACGCGTTCGTGTCCCACCTGGTGGGCTTCGCGGACCGGACCCGCCTCTAAGGGCGGGAATCGTCCGGCGGGCCGGGTGTAGACTCAGGGGCCTTGCGACGGCCCCTTCCACCCGACCCCCGAGGACGCGCTCCCGTGATCCGTTTCCCGAAGCCGTGGCGCATGGGATTCGCCGCGCTCCTGCTGTGGGGCGCGCCCGCGCTCGCGCAGAAGCCAGGGGACGCGGCCGGCCGGGAGGAATCCGCGTACCGCCAGCTGGAGCTGTTCGCGCGGGTGCTCTCCTACGTGGAGAACAACTACGTGGAGAGCGTGGACCGCAAGACGCTCATCCAGGGCGCCATCCAGGGGATGCTCGACACGTTGGATCCGCACACCCTCTTCATGCCTCCGGAAGTCTTCCGGGAAATGAAGATCGACACGTCCGGTGAGTTCGGCGGCCTGGGCATTGAAATCGCGCGCAAGGGCGACCGGCTGGTGGTGGTTGCGCCCATCGACGACACGCCCGCGGCGCGCGCGGGCATCAAGGCCGGGGACGAACTGCTCGCCATCGACGGGGAGAGCACCCAGGGCATGGACCTGGGCCGCGCGCTCCAGAAGATGCGTGGGCCGGCGGGTGGCCGCGTGCTGCTCACGCTCATGCGCGCGGGCTTCAACGCGCCCCGGGAGCTGGCCATCCTGCGCGACCACATCCGCATCGTGTCCGTGGAGAGCGCGCTCTACGACGGCATCGGTCACGTGAAGGTGAAGAACTTCCAGGACCGCACGGACCTGTCCTTGAAGAAGGAGCTGGACCGGCTGCGCGCGCTCAACGGCGGCAAGGAGCTGGACGGCCTGGTGCTGGACCTGCGCAACAACCCCGGCGGCCTGTTGGACCAGGCCGTGGCCATGAGCGACCGCTTCCTGCCGGGCAACCTGCCCATCGTGTCCACGCGCGGGCGCGACGGCCGCAACGCCTCCGAGGAGAAGAGCCGCGACCGCGACACGGAGAAGGACTACCCGCTGGTGGTGCTGGTCAACGCGGGCAGCGCCTCCGCGTCGGAGATCGTCGCGGGCGCGCTCCAGGACCACGGCCGCGCGGTCATCATGGGCACGCAGACCTTCGGCAAGGGCAGCGTGCAGACCATCATCGAGCTGGAGGACGGCTCCGGCCTGAAGCTCACCATCGCGCGCTACTACACGCCCAAGGGCCGCAGCATCCAGGAGAAGGGCATCACCCCGGACTTCCTGGTGCCGGAGGACTCCTCCGGGAAGGCGGGGAGTGACGCGCCGCGGGAGAAGGACCTGCGGGGCCACTTCAAGGCGGAGCCGTCCCAGACGACGTCGGAGGTCGCCGCCCATCCCCGGACCCTGCCCTCGAACCTGAAGGACTGGGCGGTGACGGCGAAGCTCAGGGATCCACAGCTGAAGGTCGCGCTCAACTACCTCCATGGGTTGGCGCCAGGGCCCGCGTCCCGGGCCTCCGGGAGCACCGCGGGTCGCTGAAACCCCCTTTCGAGGTGGCGTTCCGCCTCGCAGTGCGTGTAATGCGCACAGCAACGAGGGAGACCGGATGCGACGTCCTTTCAATCGCGCGCTGCACGCGACGCTCAGTGGCTGGCTGGTGGGAATGCTGGCCATGGGCCCCGCCGCCGCGCAGCAGCAACACGTACCGCTGCGGCTGATGCCGCGAACGCTGCCGACGGCGGCGGGCCCCCGCGTTGCGGTGGTGGCCATTCCCGTGGATGCCTCGCTCGAGGGTGAGGCGCTGGCGCTGACGCATTGGGCGGAGCAGGCCGTGGCCCGCTCCGGCCGGATGGAGCTGGTGCGGCTGACGGACGCGCTAGATGCCGAGGGCGCGGCCGCGCGTCAGGCGAAGGCGGTGGAGGGCAACGCCGCGTTCAAGGACGGCGCGAAGGCCTACGACGAACTGGACACCGTGAAGGCGCTCCAGAGCTTCGACAAGGCGGTGAAGGCCTACGAGCAGGCGGACCTGTCGCGCGCGTTCCCGCTGCTCAGCCGCGCGCGGGTGATGAAGGCCGCGACGCAAGGGGTCAACGGAGAGAACAAGGCCGCGGAGCTGGAGATGCGCGGCGTGCTCGCGGTGGACCCTCGCGCCACCTTCAACGCCAACTTCTTCCCGCCCGAGTCCATGGCGTTCGTGGAGAAGGAGCGCAAGGCGCAGCTGGACGGCGCGCAGGCCACTCTGAACGTGAGCACGCAGCCCGTTGCCGCGCAGGTGTTCGTGGACGGCACCTACAAGGGCGTGTCCCCGCTGGCGCTCACGGGCCTGACGCGCGCGGACCACTACGTGACGCTGGTGGCGCCGGGCTACGCCGTGACGGAAGGCCGGGCTCGCGAGGGCGAGTCCTCCTTCACGCTCGCGAAGCTGCCGGTGCAGCAGCGCTACGAGGCGCTCGTGGAGCGCATCGCGAAGAACCCCGACGACGAGGAGCGGGACCAGGCGCTGCAGGAGCTGGGCGCGCTCGCGGGCGTGCCGCAGGTGCTGGCGCTGCTGGTGCGCGGCGGTCCGGGCAACGCGCCGCTGACCGTCACCGGCCTGCGCATGGACGTGGCGGACGGCCACAACCTGGCGTACGCGCTGGGCCAGGTGCCGCGCGGTGACGCGATGGCCACGGGCTCCGAGGCGCTCTTGACGGGCCTGGTCGGCCAGGACGCGGCGCGCGTGGACGGCAAGCCGGTGAAGCACTTCGCCAGCGGCGGGGGCGTGAGCCGCAAGACAGCGGGCTACGTGCTGCTGGCCACGGGCGTGGCGCTGCTGGCGGGCGGCATCTACTTCGGTCTGGAGTCCTCCTCCAAGGCGGACGCGTTCAAGCTCGCGCCGCAGGGCAGCACGCGCGCGGAGGACCTGAAGAGCACCGGCAAGACGTACGCGCTGGTGGCGGACATCGGCGTGCTGGCGGGCCTGGTGTCCGCGGGCGCCGGCAGCTACCTGGCGTTCTACAAGAAGGGTGGGGGCTCGTCGTCCAGCGCCCCCGCGAGCCCTCCGGCGGAGAAGGCCGCGCCGGCCCGTGAGGCGAAGCCCCTGGACCAGGCGCTGCCCATGCCGCCTCCGCCCGCCACCAAGGCGGAGCCCTCTCCCAAGGCGGAGCCCTCTCCCAAGGCGAACGCCACGTCCACGCCCGCCACCGAGCCGGCCCCGGCGC
>NZ_RAWN01000364.1:0-4197 GCF_003668895.1 Corallococcus sp. AB045 | reverse complement strand
GCGAGGTGGCGGGCTGGGAGGGGTAGGGGGCGCCGGGCTTGTCCGGCGTGGGAAGGCTGGTACAAGGGCGCGTTCTCCCGAGGCGCCCCGTGCCTCCGTCCCCCGAGGCTCCGATGGAATTCTCCGCGCTCGCGCTGTCGCCCCCGCTGCTCCAGGTGCTGGAGGAACTGGAGTTCAAGACCGCCACCCCCATCCAGGCGCAGAGCATCCCGGTGCTGTTGCAGGGAAAGGACCTGGTGGGCCAGGCGCGCACGGGCAGCGGGAAGACGGCGGCGTTCGCGCTGCCCATCCTGCAGAAGGTGAAGCTCACGCAGGACCGGCGGCTCCAGGCGCTGGTGCTCTGCCCCACGCGCGAGCTGTGCGCTCAGGTGGCGGGAGAGATTCGCCGGCTGGCGCGGCGGATGCCGGGCGTGCAGGTGCTGGCGCTCGCGGGAGGGCAGCCCATCCGGCCGCAGGTGGAGGCGCTGGAGAAGGGCGTGCACATCGGCGTGGGGACACCCGGGCGCATCATTGACCTGCTGGACCGGGAGGTGCTGGACACGCGGCACCTGGCCACGGTGGTGCTGGATGAAGCGGACCGGATGCTGGACATGGGCTTCCGGGAGGACATGGAGCGGGTGCTCGGCGCGACGCCCGCGAAGCGGCAGACGGTGCTCTTCTCCGCGACGTTCCCGGACGACATCGAGAAGCTGAGCCGCGCGTTCCAGAAGGACCCCGTGCGGGTGTCGCTGGCGCAGGAGGAGGCCGCGCCGGACATCCAGCAGGTGGGGTACGCGTGCACGCCGGAGGAGAAGCAGGCGTTGCTGCTGCGGCTGTTGCGCCAGCACCAGCCGGCCTCCGCCATCGTGTTCTGCAACTTCAAGGCGGTGGTGGTGGAGTTGACGCGCGCGCTGGTGCAGGCGGGCGTGAGCGCGGACGGGTTGCAGGGCGACCTGGAGCAGTTCGACCGGGATCGGGTGATGGCGAAGTTCCGCAATCACAGCACACGCGTGCTGGTGGCGACGGACGTGGCGGGCCGGGGCATCGACGTGGAGGCGCTGGACGCGGTGGTGAACTACGAACTGCCGCAGCAGCCGGAAGCGTACGTGCATCGCATTGGCCGCACGGGGCGCGCGGGCCGTCGCGGGCTGGCGCTGTCGCTGGTGACGCGCTCGGACAGCCGCAAGGTGGAGGACATCGAAGGTACGACGGGCGTGAAGCTGGAGAAGGGCGACGTGGACGCGCTGGTGCCGGAGAACGTGCCGGGCGTGTCGCTCATCTCCGGTTGGGAGACGCTGTCCATCTCCGCGGGGCGCAAGGACAAGATGCGGCCCGGAGACATCCTGGGCGCGCTGACGGGCGAGGCGGGCGGGCTGAAGGCGGAGGACGTGGGCAAGATTGAAATCCACGACCATCACGCCTTCGTCGCAGTGTCCAAGCGGGTGGTGAAGGTCGCGTTCCAGCGGCTGAGCGAGGGCCGCATCAAGGGCCGCAAGCACCGCATTGAACGCGTGCGGTGAGGAGCTACTAATCTACTTCGAAATTAGTAGTAGATTGGGAGTTCAAGCCCATGCGACTCCCCGCGACGCCTCCCGGCCTCCACGCGTTCGTCCAGACGGTTGCCAAGTCAGGGAAGGAGCGCCTTGTCGCTCTGCTGGAGCACAAGGCCGTGGGGCCAGAGTTCGACGGACGCTATCTCCACTGGGACGAGCTTCGCCGGAATCCCGCGCCCGAGGGCATGACGCATGAGGAGTGGTGGTACCGGGTCAAGACCGCACGAACCACGTTGAGCGCCGAACTGCCTCTCCTGGACAAGACGGGGCAGCCGTTCTCCTTCACCCGCCCCGACGGGCTCCTTTCCGCGCTGCATCGGATAGACCGGCAGCTCGGAAAAGGGCTGGAGCTGGCGGACCCTCAACTGGCCAACTCAGGCGTCCGGGATCGCTACATCGTCGAATCGTTGATGGAGGAAGCCATCACCTCCAGTCAGCTGGAGGGAGCCTCGACGACCCGAAAGGTCGCCAGGGAGATGCTGGAGCAGGGACGTCCGCCTCGGACCAAGGACGAGCGGATGATCTTCAACAACTTCCAGGCCATGGAGCTGATGCGCCGGAATGCTCATGTGCCCCTGACGACCTCCCTGCTCCTGGAGCTTCACGAAACCATCACGCGTGACACGCTCGACCCTGGAGGAGAGGGCCGCTTGCGGCGGGGCGATGAGCCCATCACGGTCCAGGACCGGGCGAGTGGAGAGATCCTCCACGTCCCCCCTGACGCCAGTGAACTGCCCGGCCGATTGCGGAAGCTCTGTGCGTTCGCGAACGGCTCCGACGGGAGTGTCTTCATCCATCCCGTCGTACGCGCCATCGTGATTCATTTCATGCTCGCCTATGACCATCCCTTCGTGGATGGAAACGGCCGCACCGCACGGGCCCTGTTCTACTGGAGCATGATCCGGGAGGGATATTGGATCGCGGAGTTCCTCTCCATCTCCCGGATCATCCAGCGCGCCCAGATGCAATACAGCCGGGCATTCCTGTTCACGGAGACGGACCGGGGAGACCTCACCTACTTCCTCCTGCACCAACTGGACGTCATCCAACGCGCGACCGATGACCTCTACGCGTATCTGGAGCGGAAGGGGCAAGAGGCCCGGCAGGTGGATCTTCTCCTCAAGAAGGATGCGGGCCTCAATCCCCGGCAGCGGGAGCTGCTGGCGCATGCCCTTCACCATCCGGCCGCGCGCTACGACATCCAGTCGCACCGGCGTCGGCACGGAGTGGTCTATCAAACCGCCCGACAGGACCTGCTCGACCTCGAAGCCGCGGGGTTCTTGGAGAGGGATCAGATCGGACGGGCCTACTTCTTCTCGCCCGTTGCCCACCTGGAGCGACGCCTCAAGAAGCACAAGCCCTGAAGTGGGTCACCCCGGTGCGCTCTTGCGCTCCGTCGCGACCGGCGCCTCCGTGTGCTTCGCCAGCGCCTCCATGATCTGCTCCGCCTTCCATCCCGGATCCAACACGGGACAGAAGTAGCCCGGACCCGCGCGCTCTCGCACGGCCCAGGCGAAGAAGTCCCTCGCCACGGTGTGGACTTCTTCGGGCAGGAAGAGCGCCGCGACGTCGTACTCCGTGAAGCGCAGGAGGCCTGGGGCGCGCCACTCCCGTTCCCAATCGAAGCGGTAGCTGTAGGGCGCGTTGTGCGCGTCGCCCTGGATGTCCACGAAGGGCGTTACCGCCCACACGGGTTCCTTCTGGGGCTCCTTCGCCGCCAGGGCCTGGTCCAACTGGTGCCTCATCGCCAGGTGCGCTGGCGAGCCGTACTGCACGTACCAGACGGGTCCTCCGCCCTGCGACAGGATGAAGCTCTTCCGGAAGGCGATGCCGTACAGGCTCCGGCGCTGCACGAGCCTCGCGAGTTGATCGAGCGGAATCTCGCTGAAGCACACCGAGCGGTGCCGGTCCGCCACCACGGACTCCCTCCGCGCGATGCCAAACCCCTCCGCGCCCGGGATGAGCGTGCGCGCTCCCAGGATGCTCATCATGTTCTGGTAGGCGTCGTGGTACGGGGGCCCGGGCTTCGTGAAGTGCACCACGAAGTCAGACATGTCCCGCCACTGCGCATTCGCCTGATACCCGAGCATCGCCTCGCGAGTCTCCCGGCCCGGTCCCTCCTTCGCAACACAACGTGCTGGGTTGTCCCAAGGCCTGCCCGCCCTCCTGACGTGCGAAGGCCTCAGGACAGGCGGACGGGCGCTGGCTCCCTCGGCCGCGACAGCCGCATCAACGCCAGCCCCGCGAGCACCGCCACCGACGCCACCGCCGCCTCCCGCGCGCTCGCGCCGAAGGCCACCAGCGTCAGCCCCAGCACCAGCGTGGGCACCGCCAGCAACGCGTGCACCGGCCGCAGGTTCCGCTCCCGCCGCAGCGACAGCACCGCCAACGCCGCCGCCGTGACACCGAATTGCATCAGCACCGCGATGGCGGAGAGCGCGAAGAGCTCCGACAGGTCCCCCAGGTTCACGAACCCCAGCACCAGCGCCCACGTCACCGCCAGCGCCCGCATGGGCACGCCCGACGCCGACATTCGCTCCAGCCCGAACAGCGAACGTTCCCCGGAGGCCAGCGCGGACAGGTAGCGCGGCGTCGTCACCATCATCCCCACACAGATGCCCAACGCGGACACGCTCGTGCCCGCGCCCACCAGCCGCTCCAGCCC
>NZ_RAWN01000363.1:0-4275 GCF_003668895.1 Corallococcus sp. AB045 | reverse complement strand
GTTGAGGTCCGCGCGGTAGATCCACGGCGGGCCCGCGTCCGGAGAAGCCCGGCCATCGCCCGGAGAAGCACGGACATCGCCCCGAGAAGCTCCGGCCGGACCGCACGTCGCCAGAGCTGGGCCCGGACGGCATCCCCCAGGTGATGCTCCTGCGCCGCGGCTCCGACCGCTGGCTCGCGGGCCCGCCGTGGATCTACCGCGCGGACCTCAACGGCGACCCCGGCCTCCAGGGCGGTGAGGTCGTGCGCGTGGTGGACGGCCGCGGCTGGTTCATGGGCAAGGCCTTCTATTCGAAGCAGTCCAAGATTTCGCTGCGCTGGCTCACCAACGACGACGTCGCGGTGGACGTGGACTTCTTCCGCCAGCGCCTCCAGTCCGCGGAAAGCCTGCGCAAGCTGGCGCTGCCCGGCGAGACGACGTACCGCCTGGTGCACGGCGAGGCGGACGGCCTGCCCGGGCTCGTGGTGGACCGCTACGGCGACTACCTGAGCGTGCAGTTCCTGGTCCCCGCCATGGAGCAGCGCAAGGCGCTCATCGCGGACCTGCTGGAGGAGCAGTTCCACCCGAAGGGCATCGTCAACCGCTCCGACGTGAGCGTGCGCCACCTGGAGGGCCTCCTCCCGGAGAAGGGCCTGCTGCGCGGCGCGCTGCCGCCGGGCCCCGTCTCCTTCGACGAGGGGCTGGTGCGCATGCGCGCGGACCTGCTGGAGGGCCAGAAGACGGGCGCGTTCCTGGACCAGCGCGAGAACCACGTGATGGCGGCGCAGTACGCCTTCGGCGATGCGCTGGACTGCTTCAGCTACGTGGGCGGGTTCGCGCTCCAGCTGGCCACGCGCGCGAAGCACGTCACGGCGGTGGAGATTTCGGAGTCCGCCTCCGCGCAGCTGCGCGACAACGCCCAGTCCAACAAGCTCTCCAACCTGGAGGTCGTGACGGCCAACGCGTTCGACTTCCTGCGCGACGCGGTGGACGAGGGCAAGCGCTACGACACCATCGTGATTGATCCGCCCTCCTTCGCGAAGAACAAGGACGCGATCCCGGCGGCGGTGCGCGGCTACAAGGAGCTCAACCTGCGCGCCTTCCAGCTCCTGCGCCCCGGCGGCATCCTGGTGACCGCGAGCTGCACGTACCACGTGGATGAGCAGGCCTTCGAGGAGATGCTCGCCTCCGCGGCGGCGGACGCGAAGCGCCGGGTGCAGATCATCGAGCGCCGCGGCGCCGGCCGCGACCACCCCGTCCTCCTCAACCTGCGCGAGACGCGCTACCTCAAATGTTTCGTCCTGCGCATGCTGTGAGATAGGGTAGGACCCATCCAAGGGGTCCATCGAGCGGACCCCGACGTGCGGGAACGGTTCAGTCATGGCACGCCGGGATTGGGACGACGCAGACGATGAGACCCCCGCGTCCGGGACGCGGGCGTTGGAGCGCGCCCTCCAGGAGACGCGCACCGTCTACCGCCAGGCGGACGAGGCGTACGCCCCGTATTCGTGTCCCGCGAGCGGCGAGTGCTGCCAGCTGGCCGTCACCAAGCGCCAGCCCTGGCTATGGCTCCCGGAGTGGGAGCTGCTCAAGCGCAGCAAGCCCCTTCCGCCCCCCCGCGCCGACGGCGCCTGCCCCTACCTGGACGCCGCGGGCCTGCGCTGCACCGTGTACGCGGACCGGCCGTTCGGGTGCCGCACGTTCTTCTGTCAGCGCATCCAGGGCCCCGCCCGGCAGCCGTCGGACGAGGTGTCCAAGCTCCTCCTGCGGTTGGAGCGGATTTCACAGCGCGTGATGCCGTCGCTGCGGGGACCACGTCCCCTCCTGGAATGGTATGCCGGGGTCAGTACCGCCCCGGCCCGGGAGGAACGATGACGTCCATGCTGCAGACGCGGTGGCGGAGCGCCCACCGGAGTCCCCCCGTGTCCGCGCGGTCCAAGCCCGTAGGTGCCCGAGCATGATTCCCCCACGCTGGCTGCTTGCGCCCCAGGAGTTCAAGGGCACCTTGAGCGCGTCCGAGGCCGCGGACGCCATGGCGGAGGGGCTGCGGCAGGCCTCGCTGGACGTGGTGCTGGACGTGGCGCCGCTCGCGGACGGAGGTCCGGGCACGCTGGACGCGCTGCTCGTGGGCATGCCGAAGGGCGAGCGCCGCAGGCTCACCGTGCGCGGCCCCATGGGCACGCCGGTGGACGCCTGCTGGGCGCGGCTGGATGACGGGCGCACCGCGGTGGTGGAGATGGCGCAGGCCTCGGGGCTCGCGCGGGTGCCGCCGGAGCAGCGGGATGCGCGGGCCGCGTGCACGTACGGCACGGGGCAGCTCCTGCGCGCGGCGCTGGACTCGGGGTGCGAGCGGCTCATCGTCGGCCTGGGCGGCAGCGCCACCACGGACGGCGGCAAGGGCGCGCTGGAGGCGCTGGGCTTCCGCTTCCTGGACACGGACGGGGCGCCGCTGCCGCCGGGGGGCGCGAGCCTCGCCAGGCTTTCGCGCGTTGACTCCAGCGGCAAGCACCCACGCCTGGAGCAGGTGGAGCTGCTCATCGCCACGGACGTGACGACGCCGCTGTTGGGCGCGGACGGCTCCGCGCGCCTCTTCGGTCCGCAGAAGGGCGCGGACGCGGCGGCGGTGGAGGAGCTGGAGGCGGCGCTGGCCACGTTCTGCCGCATCGTGGACGAGGACGCCGCGAACCTCCCGGGCGCGGGCGCGGCCGGAGGCCTGGGCTACGGGCTCGCGGCGCTCGGGGGCGGGAAGCTCACGTCCGGGTATGACCTGGTGGCGCGGGCGCTGGGGATGGAGCGGCGCGTGCTGCTAGCGGACCTGGTGCTCACGGGCGAGGGGCGCTTCGACCGGCAGACGTCCATGGGCAAGGGCCCCGTGGCGCTCGCGAGGCTGGCGCGCGCGCAGGGCACACACGTGGTGCTCTTCGCGGGCGTCGTGCAGCGGGACAACGGGCCGGAGCTGTCCCTCTTCCGCGAGGTGGTGGAGCTGAACGGGCAGGCCCGCCCCGGCGCCACCGCCAGGGAGACGCTGCGCGACGCCACCGCGAAGTGGGCGCTCGCGCACCTGGGCCGGTAGCGACAGCGCGGCGCGTCCCTACGGAATCGGATCCGTCGTCCGCACCACCTGCATCCCGGCGGCCTTGAAGCCCGCCAGCGCTTCCTTCGCCACGCGCGGGAAGTCCAGCGCCGCGGGCAGCGGGTCCAACGGAGGCGCGGGCACGGGGCTCATCGCGTCCTCCAGGATGTAGATGTTCCCAAGCTTCGAGCGGTCCGTGCGCTCCAGGTACTGCCGCAGGTCGCGCAGCGTGGACAGCACGCAGTGCGAGCTGGCCTGCCCGAAGACGTACACGCGGTCGAACGACAGCAGGTGCTCCATCAGCCGCGCGTTGAACTCGCCCACACGCTGGCCCTTCACCTCCGTCACCTCCGGCGCCATCACGGAGTAGTTCTCCGTCAGCGGGTGCTCGCCCTTCAGCTCGAAGTGCGTGGGCGTGTCCCGCACCAGCGCGTGGAAGAGGCTCGCCTCGTACATCGCGGGCACCAGCGCGTGGCTCTGCCCACCCAGCAGCGCGTGGTACGGCCAGATGGTCAGCACATACCGGCCGCTCGCCTCCAGCCCCTCGCAGTACGCCAGGCTCTCCTCCGGGTAACGCGTCGCCCGCCAGCGGCCCTCCCGCACGTCCTTCGCGGTGATGACCGTCATGGGCGCGGGCGGACGCCCTTCCGCGTCCCTCCACCACCCCGGATGGAAGATTTGGAAGGCCCGGTGCGTGTCCAGCGAGAAGACGAGCCCCGTCAGCCGGTCCAGGTGCGTGTACAGCCAGCGCAGCGTGCGCTGCGTGTCCTCCACCGCGCCCGGGACGAAGAGGCTCGCGCCCGGCGTGCAGAAGGCCACCTGCGCGTCGATGCCGAACGCCGCGATGCGGAAGCGGTCCTCGCGGGCCGGACGCACGCGGTGCTCGGCGGCGTAGCGGTGGGCCTCCTGGGAGACCTCCGCCACGCGCTCCAGGTAGAGCTGGCCGACACGTGCGTCGTCGTGGAACCGGGGAAGCGGCAGCGGCATGACGTGCTCTCCAGGCCCATCAGCGCCGCCGCGCCCATGGCGTCAGCGGCCCTGCGGGAAGTGGCGCCGGGTGAGGGACTCCACCAGCGCCTGCGTGGTGGCAGTGTAGCCGATGCGCTGCTCCTCCTGCGTCAGGCCTTCGGTCCCCACCAGCGACGGCGTGGACGGGGCCGACTCCATCAGCGGGAAGTAGCCCTGGGGCGTCGCCTCCCCCGCCTGCCCCACCAGCCCCAGCG
>NZ_RAWN01000362.1:0-4333 GCF_003668895.1 Corallococcus sp. AB045 | reverse complement strand
GCACCGCCCACCTCATCCGCCTGCGCAACCCCAACCCTGCCCTCGTGCCCGCCGCCCCTGCTGAAGCCGCGCCGGCGCATGAAGGAGGTCACTGACCGTCATGGCCGAGACCGCACACGCACTCCCGCTCGACCCCCTCGAGCCCCGGGACCTCGTCGCGCCGCACCACGACGACAAGTCCCTCAATGAGACGCTGCTGGACCATGTCTGGCGCAAGCCCGGCAAGGGCTGGTTCATGCTGCTGGGCATCACGTCCGCGGCGCTGGGCCTCCTGGTCGTCGGTGTCACGTACACCCTCGCGCGCGGCATCGGCGTGTGGGGCAACAACCAGCCCGTCGGCTGGGCGTTCGACATCATCAACTTCGTCTGGTGGGTCGGTATCGGCCACGCCGGTACGCTCATCTCCGCCATCCTCCTGCTCTTCCAGCAGAAGTGGCGCACGAGCATCAACCGCTTCGCGGAAGCCATGACGCTGTTCGCGGTCATGTGCGCCGGCCTGTTCCCGCTGCTCCACACGGGCCGTCCCTGGTTCGCCTTCTGGCTGTTCCCCTACCCCAGCACCCTGGGCGCCTGGGCGCAGTTCCGCTCGCCGCTCGTGTGGGACGTGTTCGCCATCTCCACGTACCTCACGGTGTCCGCGCTCTTCTGGTACGTGGGCCTCATCCCGGACCTGGCCGCCCTTCGTGACTCGTCCAAGGGGAAGCTGCAGCGCACCATCTACGGCCTGTTCGCCCTGGGTTGGCGCGGCTCCGGCCGTCACTGGCACAACTACAAGATTGGCTACCTGCTGCTCGCCGGCCTCTCGACGCCGCTCGTGGTGTCCGTGCACACCATCGTGTCGTTCGACTTCGCCGTGTCCCAGATTCCGGGCTGGCACGCGACCATCTTCCCGCCCTACTTCGTGGCCGGCGCCGTGTTCAGCGGCTTCGCGATGGTCATCACGCTCATCGTGCCCGCCCGCAAGTACCTGGGTCTCCGGGACGTGATTACGGACCGCCACCTGGAGAACATGAACAAGGTCATCCTGGCGACGGGCCTCATCGTGTCCTACGGGTACATGATGGAGCACTTCATCGCCTGGTACTCCATGAACCAGTACGAGTTCTGGACCTTCTACGTGAACCGCGCCACGGGCCCCTACGCCGGCGTGTACTGGCTGATGATCGCCTGCAACGTCATCACCCCGAACATCTTCTGGTTCAGGAAGTGCCGCACCAGCATCCCCATCATGTGGGTGGCGTCCATCGCGGTGAACATCGGCATGTGGTGCGAGCGCTTCATCATCATCGTGACGTCGCTGTCGCAGGACTTCCTGCCCTCCTCGTGGGACATCTACACGCCCACCTGGGTGGACTGGTGCATCTACATCGGCACGCTGGGCCTGTTCGGCACCCTGTTCCTCCTGTTCCTCAAGTTCGTTCCCGCCGTCGCGGTGAGCGAGGTGAAGGAGCTCCAGTTGGAGCTCAAGCACGCCGCCCACGCCGCCCATGGCAACGGACACCACGGCTCGGACGCCGCGGCCACCCACGGAGCGCACTAGCATCATGGAAGCCAAGGTCCTTGATTCCTGGGTGATGGCCGAGTTCGCCACCCCGGAAGCCCTCGTCTCCGCCACGCAGCAGATGCGCGAGAAGGGCTTCCAGGGGATGGACACCTACTCCCCGTACCCGCTGCACGGCGGGTCGGAGGCCCTCGGTCTGCCGCCCTCCCGCATGCCCTTCATCGCCCTGGGCGGCGGCCTCACCGGCATGGTGACCGCCCTCACGATGCAGACGTGGATGAACACCGTCGACTACCCGCTCAACGTCGGCGGCCGTCCGCTCCTGAGCCTCCCGGCCTGGGTGCCCATCACGTTCGAATTGAGCGTGCTGTTCGCCGCGTTTGGCATCTTCTTTGGCCTGCTCGGCCTGAGCAAGCTGCCGCAGCCCTACCACCCGGCCTTTGAGTCGGAAGAGTTCCGCAGCGCGTCCACGCACGGCTTCTGGCTGAGCATCCCGCACCCCACGGGAACGGACGCCGCGGACGTCAAGAACCAGCTGACGGCCCTGGGCGCGACCCACGTGACCGTCGTGTCGGGAGAGAACGAATGAGGTGGCTCATCCCCGCCGCCGGGCTCGCCGCGCTCACGGGCTGCAACGTCAGCTCTGAGTTCCTCCAGCGCATGGAGCACCAGGCCAAGTACGAGTACTACGAGACGTCCGAGTTCTGGCCGGACGGCCGCGCCATGCGCGTGCCCCCCGCCGGCACCGTCCCGCGCGAGCGGCCGGTGGGCAACCCGGGCATCTCCACGGGCCGCGCCAACGGCGTGGCCGTGAACGCCATCCCGCTGCCGGTGGACAAGCACCTGCTGGAGCTTGGCCAGAAGAAGTACAACATCGTCTGCTCGCAGTGCCACGGCGTGCTCGGCGACGGCAACAGCGTCGTCGCGGAGAACATGGCGCTGCGCCTGCCGCCGTCCCTGCTGGAGCTCGCGGACAAGCCGGCCGGCCACTTCTACACCGCCATCAACGAGGGCTACGGCATCATGCCGTCCTTCTCGGGTGAGCTCGACACGCGTGAGCGCTGGGCCGTCGTCGCCTATGTGCGCGCGCTGCAGGCCGCCCGCAGCACCGCCGGGACGCAGCCCGTCCCGCAGGAGAACCGATGACTGCCATGGAGCGCTACACCGGCACGCCCAAGCTGATGGTGCCCGCGTTCGGCCTGGGCGTGGTGGGCCTCGTGCTCACCGCCGTGGGCTTCTTCATGAACCCGGAGGCGACCAGCTTCAGCTACCTCTTGGGCTTCACCTACTGGGTCGGCATCAGTGTGTCCGCCCTCATCATGCTGGCCATCTTCCACACGGCGAAGGCGAAGTGGCCCATCGTCCTGCGCCGCGCCATGGAGACGATGTCCATCGCGGTGCCCGTCTTCGCGGTGCTCATCCTCGCCTTCATCCCCATGATGAAGCACCTGTACCCCTGGGTGGATGGCTCGCCGCTGGCCGCCCACATCCACGGCATCGAGGTGGAGCACCTGGCGCATAAGAAGGCCCACTACCTGAACGGGACCTTCTTCATCGTCCGCCAGGTCATCTACTTCGCGGTGTGGATCTTCGTCTCCCACCGGCTGTACGGCTGGAGCACCCAGCAGGACGAGTCGGGCGGGCTGGAGCTCACCGTCAAGCAGCGCCGCTTCTCCCCGGGCGCCCTGCCCTTCCTGGCGCTGACCATCACCTTCGCCTCCTTCGACTGGCTGATGAGCCTCACCCCGCTGTGGCAGTCCACCATCTTCGGCGTCTACTACTTCGCCGGCAGCTTCCTGGCCGCCTTCTGCGTCCTCACGCTGGCCACGATCAGGGCCCAGGGCAAGGACCTGTACGGCAGCCTGGTGAAGACGCCGCACTACCACAACCTGGGCAAGCTCATCTTCGCCTTCACGGCGTTCTGGGCCTACATCGGCTTCTCCCAGTTCCTGCTGGTGTGGATCGCCAACATCCCGGAAGAGGCCCCCTGGTACGGCCTGCGCATGTACGGCCCGTGGCGCGACGTCTCTCTCGTCATCTTCTTCGGCCACTTCGTGCTGCCGTTCTTCACGCTGCTGTCACGCAAGCTGAAGGAGAAGACCGGGACCCTGGCCGTGGCCGCCCTCTACATGCTTCTCATGCACGCCGTGGACCTGTATTGGCTCATCTGGCCGGCGTTCTCCGGCGAGGCCGGGCCGACCTTCCACTGGACGATTCTCACGGCCTTCGTGGGCGTGGGCGGGGTCTCGGTGGGCTATGCCCTCTTCCGGGCGCGCAATAAGTACACGTTCCCGGTGAAGGACCCCTACATCGCGGAGTCCCTGAGGTACGTGCAGCCATGAAGAAGACCCAGTCCGAAGTCGAATCGCGGGTCATCGTCGGCGCGCATGGCGTCGCCGCCGAGGAAGACCACCTTGTCATGGGGAAGGTCGTCGGCGTCGGTGTGGGCGCCATGGTCCTCTTCCTCGTGGGCGCGGTGTGGGCCTGGCGCATCCAGGTCGTGACCATGCAGGAGGCCCAGCCGGACGGTCCTCCTCCGCGCCCCGCCGCGGTGGGCCAGTACGAAGTGGGCATCGTGAACCAGCGCCTGTTCGAACAGGACTGGCGCGCGGCGGAGAAGATTGGCGGCCAGCACCAGGCGCTGAAGAACGGCTGGGGTGACCAGCCGGGCGTCGCCGCCCACAAGTCGCTGGACAAGGCCATGGACCAGGTCATCACGACCGAGGCCCAGAAGGCCCGCGAGCCGGCCCCGGCTCCCACGCCGGCCCCGGCCCCGGAGTCCGCGCCGCACACGGCGCCCCCGGCTCCGGCCCCGAAGAAGTAGGCTCCCAC
>NZ_RAWN01000031.1:0-63135 GCF_003668895.1 Corallococcus sp. AB045 | reverse complement strand
CCCGTGGCCTCCGGCCGGTAGGACAGCCGGACCGGGACCTCGCCCGGCACCATCCGTGTGGGCAACCCGGACGCGGAGAAGGGGGCGGCCAGCGCCGTCCACTCCACGTCCAGCGTCGTCCGGCCCGCGTTCACCACCCGGAACTCCACCACCCGCTCCACCTGGGGGTAGCTGGCCGGGAACGTCACGGCCTCCTGGGAGACCCGTAGGAGGCTCCGGGCGCCCGTCAGCGGGGGTTCGTCCCGGCAGGCGCTTCCGAAGGCCACCAGGGCCGCCAGGGCCATTGCCAGGGCCATCGTCAGGCCCCCACTGCCCACCGTCCGCGTGCGCGCCATCGTGCCCTCCCTGCCCTGCCTTTACACCCCTCTCCATCCCCATGTCCCACGGCACCCCACCCCCCGGGGTTTCAGGATTGGGCACTTCCATGCCTGAGTTTTTTTCAGCCCCAAGGGTTTCGAGCCCTTCCAACCCCCCGGAACGACAGGCCTGTCGCAGGGTACGGTTCTGGCAACGGGCGGGGGGATGACCCTGGCCGGCCCTCCGCAGGATTCTCCAGGATTGCAGGCATTCACGGTGCTCATCGCCCGGGGTGTACAATCCACCGTGGACCGGCTGTCTGCGGAGGTCCGGCGGGCGGTGCTGGCCGAGTTGTTCCGCATGGGCGCTCGCGCCTGTGAGGCCCACTCGGGGCAGGCCTCCTGTCCTCCCTACACCCTGCGCCTGGACGTGGCGGACTGCCGGATGCACGTGGAGCTGGACCCGATGCGCACCCGGCTGTCACTGACGGGCCTCACCCGGCCCCGGCCGCACTAGAGGACCTGGTGAACGAGCGGTGGACGTATGGGCAGATGCTGCCCCGGCGCGCGGGCTACGAGGAGAGCTGGGAGCTCACCTACCGCGTGGAGCAGCTGCGGGAGCTGGTGGGCCAGGAGCTGCACCTGGACTCGGCGCTCGCGGAGGAGCTGGACGACACCCTGGCCCGCCTGGTCCAGCGCAACCAGCGCCTGCGCGGCCTGCAGCGCATGATGGCCGCGGACCGGGAGCCGGAGGACCTGGTCATGCACCGCGCCGCGCTGGAGGACCTGGACCGGCAGCTGCTCCAGGAACTGCCCGGGCTGCTGGAGCGGCTTCGCGCCACGATCCTGTAGCGTTCTGTCCCGCGCCGTTCGCTGTTCCGCGGATGCCTGTCGGTTTCCGACTTGTGCACCGGACCCGCTTCTTTTCACCAGTCTAATTGGAGTGTTGATCAACTGGTAGAAGAGGTAGGGGGAGCCGAGTTGGGGACAAGTCAGCAAGCTTGCGGATTCATTCATGAATCGGCGATCTGCTACATGTGGGTAAATTGCCGGTTTCCCCCGGGCATCCACAGGGGGGCTTCCGAGCCCCCGGTTGTCCACAGGGCCGTCCACACCATCCACAGGTGATCCACAGGGAACCTGGGGGGCATGACACCGCCAAGGAAGGACCCTGGATGCAACAGCCCTGTTATGGTCCGGCCGGCTTTCATCACGACGCGGGCGCCATTTTCCCAAGGCGCTGGAGGATGAGCTCATCGACTTCCATCGGGGCGAGCGCATCGGGAAGTACGAGGTGCTCACGCAGCTGACCGTGGGCGGCATGGCGGAGCTGTTCCTGGGCTACACGTCGGGCCCGGGCGGCTTCCGCAAGTACGTGGTCATCAAGCGCATCCTCCCGGACGCGCGCTCCAATGATCAGTTCGTCCGCATGTTCCTGGACGAGGCGCGCATCACCGCGGCCTTCAACCACCCGAACATCGCGCAGGTGTTCGACCTGGGGGAGGAGGACGACGGGCTCTACCTGGCCATGGAGTTCATCGGCGGGCAGAACCTGAACCAGGTGACCAGCGCGTGCATGAAGAAGCGCCAGCCGGTGCCGCTGGCCTTCACCCTGTCCGTGGCCCGCGACGTGTGCCTGGCGCTGCACTACGCGCACACCTTCACGTCCCCCGGCGGCGAAGCGAGCCCCGTCATCCACCGCGACGTGGCGCAGAAGAACATCATGGTGACGTACGACGGCACCGTGAAGCTGCTCGACTTCGGCATCGCCAAGGCGAAGAACAGCCTGGAGCGCACCAGCGTGGGCACGGTGAAGGGCACCACCGGGTACATGTCCCCGGAGCAGGTGCGCGGCGATGCGCTGGACGGTCGCAGCGACCTGTTCTCCGTGGGCGTGGTGATGCACGAGCTCATCACCGGCGAGCGGCTCTTCGCGGGCAAGACCGAGCGCGACGAGATGGTGAAGATCCTCGAGGACGCCATCCCGTGGCCGTCCGTGCTGCTGCCGCACATCTCCGAGGACATCTCCCGCGTGGTGATGCGCGCGCTGGAGCGCAACGTGGACCGCCGCTACCCGTCCGGGCGGGACATGGCGCGCGCCATCGAGAAGGCGGCCGGCGGCAAGCTGATGGACGCGGACCAGCGCGCCGCGCTCATGAAGAGCCTGTTCGCGGAGCGCATGGCGGCCACGCGGTCCCTGCTGGAGAGCGCGGACGTCACCACGAGCAGCCAGGTGCTGGCGTCGGCGAAGCGGGCGCTCCAGAAGGATGACGGCCCCTACCTGCCGGAGCGCAAGGCCACCGCGCTCAGTGTCGTGGAGGCGCGCAAGAAGGCGGAGATCGCGAAGCTGCGCGCGGAGGCGCCCGGCAGCGACGAGACCGCGCCTCCGGTGAAGCGCTCGAAGCTGGGCGCGGTGTGGGCGCTCCTGTCGTTGTCGCTCTTCCTGGGCCTGGCCTACGGCGCGTTCCGGCTCACCCAGCTGCTGGAGGCCGAGGAGAAGGCGCCCCCTCCCCCGCCCATGAGCCTGGGCGCCATGGTCCCCATCCTGCCGCCCAACGCCCCCGTGCCCGGCGGAGACGTGGCCGTCGTGGAGGCGGACAAGGACACCAAGGACCGCGACACCAAGGACAAGGATCGCGACCGGGCAGGCACGAAGGACCGGGACACCGACCGGGAGGATGCCACCGCCAACCGGGGCAGCCGTGGCCGCAAGGGAAAGGGCGAGGTGACGCTCTTCCTGGACGAGCCCGCGGAGATCTTCCTCAACAACAAGTCCCTGGGCCGCGCGCCGCTGGTGAAGCGCTCCCTGCCGGTGGGACAGGCGGAGCTGATTCTGGTGGGCGAGGACAAGAAGCGCCGCGTGCTCGCCGTGCCGGTGGAGGCGGGCAAGCCCGTGCGCCTCAACCTCAAGCTGAGGGAGCTGCCGGGCCGCTAGACCCCCGTCCGTTCCAGCGTGGACGAAGGCACGTTCGAAGGAGCAGCACGGGCGGAGGGCGTCCGCTATCTTCCGCCCCTCATGGCCCTCTCCCTTGGCTTCCTGATGGACCCGCTCGAGAGCGTGCGGGTGGACCACGACACGACGTTCTCGCTGATGCTGGAGGCACAGCGGCGGGGGCACGACGTCTACTACTTCGAACAGGGCTGGCTGCGCTTCAACGGCCGGTGCTCGGAGGCGCGCATGCGCCGGGTCCGGGTGCGGCGTGAGGTGGGGCACCACTTCGACGTGCTGAGCGAGGACGTGCGGCCCCTGTCGAAGCTGGACGTGCTCTTCCTGCGCAAGGACCCGCCGGTGGACGCGGACTATCTGCACGCCACGCAGCTGGTGGAGCTGTGTCCGGACCGTTCGCCCATTTTCATCAACAACCCGTCCGGCATCCGCGACGCGAACGAGAAGCTCTTCACGCTGAACTTCCCGGACCTGATGCCGGAGACGCGCGTGACGCGCGAGCTGTCCGTGGTGCTGGAGTTCGCGGCGAAGAACCCGCAGGGCACCATCCTGAAGCCCATCGACGGTTTCGGCGGCAAGGGCATCCTGTTCCTCGCGCCGGGGGACCGCAACGCGCGCTCCATGGTGGAGCTGCTCACGCAGGGCGGGAAGGAACCCATCCTCGCGCAGGCGTACGTGCCGGAGAGCCGCCTGGGCGACAAGCGCATCATCCTGGTGGACGGAGACCCGGTGGGCGCGGTGCTGCGCGTGCCGTCGGACGCGGACCACCGGGGCAACATGGCCGCGGGCGGCACGCCGATGAAGGCGGACATCACCGAGCGCGACCTGCTCATCTGCAAGCGCCTCAAGCCGTCGCTCCAGGAGAAGGGGCTGACGCTGGTGGGAATCGACGTGCTGGGCGACTACCTCACGGAGGTGAACGTCACCAGCCCCACGGGCCTGGTGGAGGCCAGCCACCTGGACGGCGTCTCCTGCGAGGCGCGCGTGCTGGACGTGGCCGAGCGGATGCACGGCGCGCGCTGACCGTGGCCGTTTCCGACAGGATGCCGGAGGACGGCGAGACGCTGGACTCCATTGGCACCGCGGACGTGCGCGTGTTCCAGCGCCGCACGGGCTACCGCTTCACGTTGGACGCGGTGCTGCTGGCGCACTTCGCTGCCACGGAAGGGCACGACCTGCCCGGGCCCGTGCTGGAGCTGGGCGCGGGCAGCGGCGTGGTGTCGCTGCTCCTGGTGAAGCAGTTCGGCTTCGCGGGCCCGGTGGATGCGCTGGAGCTCCAGCCCGCGGTGCACGAACGGCTGACGCGCGCGGTGGCGCTCAACGGATGCGAGGGCCGGGTGCGGCCGGTGCTCGGGGACCTGCGGCAGGCACGGTCGTTGTTCAGTTCCGGGGCCTACGGCCAGGTGGTGTCCAACCCGCCGTTCCGCCGGGCCGAGGCAGGCGTGGTGAGCCCGGACGCGGAGCGGGCCGTGTCCAAGTCGGAGGTCGCGTGTGATGCGCCGTCCGTGGTCGCGGCGGCGCGGCATGCCCTGCGGCCCGGTGGCGGCGTGAGCCTGGTGTATCCGGCGGCGAGGCTGGCGGAGGTGTTGGGGGTGCTCGCGAGCGCGCGGTTGTTCCCCCGGGTGCTGCGCTCCGTGCATGCGCGGGTGGACGCGCCCGCCACGCGCTTCCTGGTGCAGGCGCTGAGGGACCAGGACCGGGGCCTGTCGGTGCGTGCGCCGCTCATCGTTCATGGCGAGGGACCCGGCGGCTACAGCGCGGAGGTGGCGGCGCTGATGGACGTGCCGCTGGCGGAGCGGAACGGGGGTTGAGTGCCCGGCCGCCAGACGTGGGTCCCTGCGAGCGTCGGGGCCGGATGGGCGGATGCGTCACAACGTAAGGGGCACTTCACCTACCGGACGTCCGCGTCCCGATGAGGAGAGCCCCATGAACGTGACGATGCTCAACGAACAACCGTCGCTGCTGAAGTCGGCCGCGCTGCTGCCTCCGCGCCTGTCGCTGGGCGCGACGATGATTCATCACGGCCTGGCGAAGCTGAAGAAGGAAGGCATCGAGGAGCAAGCGGGCATGTTCGAGCAGCTGGGCATCAAGCCCGGCAAGCCGTGGCTGCTGGCCACGGGCATCACGGAGCTGGTGGCCGGGGTGAGCTCCATCCTGGGCATCGCGACGCGCTTCACGGCGGTGTCGGTCATCGTCACGCAGGCGATGGCCATCGCGAAGGTGCACAGGAAGAACGGCTTCGACATCACCAAGGGCGGCTACGAGTTCAACGTGGCGCTCATCGCCATCGCGCTCGGGACGCTGATGCGCGGGCCGGGGCGGCTGTCCCTGCACAGCGCGCTGGAGCGGCGGGTGAAGCGCCGGGAGCTGAGGCACTTCCGGCTGCTGCCGCGTCAGCGCCGGGGCTCGGTGCTGCTCGACGCGCTCGGGTAGCCAGGGCCTTCAAGGGGTGTGTGGGTGTCGCCTGCCCGGCTGCTACCGAACCGGGCCCGTGGGTAGCGCCCCTGCCCCCGCTTCATCCCGTAAGATGCGCGGGCCATGGCCCCCCCGTCCGTCCTGCTGATGCTGGCGCTCGCCGCGCCCGCCGCGTCTGTCCCCAACTTCTCCACAGCCGAGTCCTCCAGCACCGCGCGCCTCACCGCCGCGGGCATGGCCTCCGTGCGCTCCGTCATCCGGGATGCGGGCGCCGGACGGCTGGAAGCCGCGGGCATGGCCTCCGTGCGAGGGGCGATGGGGAGCTCGCGGGTGACGCGGCAGCTGGATGCGGCGGGCCTCGCGTCCGTGACGGCCGCCACGCGGAACCCCTCCGCTGTCGCGAGCACCGCGGGCGTCGTGAAGACCGCGAGCTTCGCGTCGCAGGGCGCGTCCGCCGGTGTGACCTTCGCGGACGGCACGGCCTCCAGTGACTCCGCCACGCCTGTCTCCGTGCGGATGCCCGCGGGCCTCGCCGAGTCCATTCCGTCGTCGCCTCCCGGGGCGAACACGGTGCCGGCCACGGGCGCCGCGCAAAGCCAGACAGAATCCCTCTCCGAGGCAGGCCGCATCGCCGTGGAGGCCAGCATCGGTGCCCTGCGCGCCGCGGGCCTCGTGATGCACGGCAAGGCCGGCGCGTCCGGCCTCGCCACCGTGGGCAACCCGGACGAGCACTACGCCCGGGGTGTCGCCGCCCTCCAGTCCAAGGACTCACGCACCGCCATCGCGGAGCTGTCCGCGTGCGTGCAGGCCGCGCCGTCCCGCGCCGACTGCCGCTGGGAGCTCGGCTGGGCCTACTCCGTCGAAGGCCGCTGGGCGGACTCCCTCACGCAGTGGACGCAGGTGCGCGCGCTCAATCCCAACCAGCCGGACCTGGAGGGCGCGCTCACGCAGGCCCGCAACCAGGCCGCGCTCCAGGCGAAGCTCGCGCAGCCCGTGGACAGCACGCCCCGCCCTCCCCCGCCCCCGGGCGCGAAGCTGCGCATCCGCGCCGCCGGTGACCTGATGCTCGGCACCACCGTGCCAGAGGGCTACCTGCCGCCCGAGGGCGGCGGCAGCGTCATCGCGGCCGTGCGTCCCCTGCTGGAGGACGCCGACCTCACCTTCGTGAACCTGGAAGGGCCGCTCTGCGACACCGGCCGCACCACCAAGTGCCGCTCGCCCGCGAACTGCTACGCGTTCCGCTCCCCCACGTCCTTCGGCGACTACCTGAAGCAGGCCGGCGTGGACGTGGTCTCCACCGCGAACAACCACTCCGGCGACTTCGGCGAGGAGTGCCGCCGCGCCACCGAGTCCACCCTGGACGCGCTGGGCATCGCCTGGAGCGGTCCGCCGGGCAGCGTGGCCACCGTGGAGCGCAACGGGCTGAAGATTGGACTCGTGGCCTTCCACACGTCCGCGGGCTGCAACCACCTCAACAACCTGCCCACCGCCACCGCGCTGGTGAAGCAGACCGCCGCCACGCACGACATCGTCATCGTCTCCTTCCACGGCGGCGCGGAGGGCGGCAAGGCCCTGCACGTCCCGGCCGGCAGGGAGATGTTCTTCGGCGAGGACCGCGGCGACCTGCGCGTCTTCACCCACGCGGTGGTGGACGCGGGCGCGCACCTGGTGCTCGGCCACGGCCCGCACGTCGCGCGCGCCATGGAGTTCTACCAGGGCCGCCTCATCGCCTACTCCATGGGCAACTTCGCCACCTACGGCCGCTTCAACCTCAAGGGTCCGCAGGGCCTGGGCATGATTCTGGAGGTGGAGCTGGACGCCAACGGCCGCTTCTCCAACGGCCGCATCCTCCCCACCAAGCAGGTCGGTGAAGGCATCACCCAGCCGGACCCGGCCGCCAACGTCGTCTCGCTGGTGCGCAAGCTCACCACCGAGGACTTCCCGGACACGGGCGCCCGCATCGCGGACGACGGCCGCCTCTCTCCGCGCAAGTCGCCCGTCACGGCCTCCAGCACCGCGCCTTGACGCCGAGCCTTCACGACAACGCCACACCCGCACCCACGGAAGCAGCACCTCCGTGGGTGTTTTGTGTGTCACGCATCGCGCATCACCGTCAGGGAATGCGCGCTTGTTGAAGCCGGGCTGCTGCCTGGGCTGCCGTGCGCTTCATTGCGCCTCCAAGCGTGCCGCGCCGTGCAAGGCATGTGTGGGCGGCGTGCGCTAAGACAGCCATCGACGTGCCTGCCCATCGACTCCCACGACTGACTTCGCTGCGCCCGTTCGACTACCCCGGTTATTTCGCGGTGTGGGTGGGCGCGCTCATCTCCAACATCGGCACCTGGATGGAGACGGTGGCGATGGGCGTGTACGTCACGCAGACCACCGGCCGCGCGGAGTGGACGGGCGCCATCGTCGCGCTGTCGTTCCTGCCCGCGGTGGTGCTGGCGCCGGTGGGCGGTGCGCTGGCGGACCGCTTCGACCGGCGCGCGTACGCGGCGCTGGGCTCGCTGCTGCAGGCGGTGCTCGCGGCCGTGCTGACGGTGCTGGCTTTCCGCGGGCAGCTGTCGGTGTCCGTCATCGGTGTCATCTCGTTCCTCAACGGGTGCGTGAGCACGCTCACCTATCCGGCCTTCTCCGCGCTGCTGGCGGAGCTGGTGCCGCCGGAAGACCTGCACCTGTCCACCAGCCTCAACTCCGCGCAGTTCAACCTGGGCCGCATCCTGGGGCCCACGCTGGCCGCGGTGGTGTTGCAGGCGGGCGGGCCCGCGTGGGCGCTGCTCGCGAACACGCTGTCCTTCTTCGCGGTGCTGGTGGCGCTGTGGCGCGTGGTGCCGCCCGCGCGGGACCCGGCCGCGAAGCGTGAACCGCTCTGGGATGGCATCCGGCGCGGCATCACCGTGGCGCGCGACGACGAGGACATCTCGCTGGTGCTGGTGGCCACCTTCTTCGTGGCCGCGCTGGTGGCGCCCTTCATCGGGCTGGTGCCGGTGTTCGCCATCCGCGAGCTGGGCCAGGGCGCGGCGGCCACGTCGCTGTTGGTGACGTGCCAGGGCGCGGGCGCGGTGACGGCGGCGCTGTGCGTGGGCACGCTCGCGGAGCTCTTCGGGCAGCGCAAGCTGCGCGGCTACTCGGCGACGACCATCGCGGTGCTGTCGGGCGTGTACTGGCTGGCGCCCACGCTCCAGGTGGCGGCGGTGTGCATCTTCTTCCTCGGCGCCAACTACCTCATCCTGATGAGCAGCCTGAGCGCGTCCTGCCAGGGCCGCGTGCCGCGTGAGCTGCAGGCGCGCATGGGCAGCCTCTACAGCATGGTGCTGGGCGCGGGTTATTCGCTGGGCGTCTGGTTCCAGGGCGCGCTGGCGGACCGCATGAACCTGCGCTTCGTGACCATCGGCTCCAGCGCCATCTTCCTCGCGCTGGTGCTCACCACGCGCCTGCTCAAGCCCGCGCGCTTCGAGAACGAGCCCCTGGCCCTGGCCGAAGTGCAGCCGTTCTCCGACAGCGCGCACTGACCCATGGGGTCGTCGTCCGGCCGGGCCGTCTGCGTTTAGACTGGCCGGAAGCCATGTACCTGCACGACTTCCAGTGCCCCAGCTGCCTCTCCTATTTCAATGAAATCACCGAGTCGCCCTATCCCTCCGGGGACAAGTGGTGCTCGGGATGTGGCGTCTCCGCTCCACATGATTCGACGTATCTCCTGGTGTCGCGTGTGCCGGATACACCCCAGGTGCAGCAGCCCTTCGGCTTCACGCCTCCGCAGCAACAGCCGACGCAGCAGGTGCTTGCGCCGGTGAGCCGCTACGACCGGCAGCTCGTGGTGAAGCTCACCAATACGAGCAACTACAAGCCGGTGGACGACGCGGGAACGGCGCTCCACAACAAGGCCCAAAGCAAGGGCCTGCCTTCGGACATCATCGAGCTGGACCCCCAGGCAGGCAGCATCTCGCAGGAGCTCAAGCAGAAGTTCGGAGCGCTGACGAACAAGAGCCGCCTGTACCTCGTCGGTCACGGGCAGGGCACCACCGTCCAGGGCGTGAATGCCTTCAACCTCGCCTACGCGGTCGTCCATACCTGGGGCGCCAAGGCCGCCCTGCGCGTCACCCTGGTGTCCTGCAAGGCGGGAGAGAAGGTGGATACCGAGTCCGTCAACTTCGCCAAGGACTTCCATAATTACCTGTGGAAGCCCTGCCGGCTGGCCACGGAGGTGGCTGCCTATACGCGCTCCGTGAGCGTGGCCACCGCCGAATTCGCGAAACACAAAGGGATGCCCCATCTGGAAGGCCGCAAGGCGTTCTACCTGGACAACGACAACATCGACTGGATGGTGAACGACGCGGATCAGGTGAAGGTCGTCTGGTATTGGAACTCCAACCGCACCCAGCAGCTGTCCAGGAACCGCTCGCAGGACCGCGCCGGCCGCAAGGATTGAGCGTCCATCCGCCTTTCCCCTTCACGAGGAGCCGTCCATGCCGCCAGTCAACCCGCACTTCCCCGTCCCCAACGCCGTGGCCGTGGGGGACTTCCTCCTGGACTCCTGGAGCAACGTCGCTCAGGACAACAACATCCGGTTCCTCCTGGTCCAGGTCACCAATGCCCAGGAGAACCGCTGCATCAAGCACCTGGACTCCTATAACGAGTACCAGCTCTGCATCCTGGCCCTGCTGAATGCCTTCAACACCGGGGCCGCGCCGACGAACGTGGCCAACAACCACCGGTACGAGCACGTGGTGCTGAATGGGACGCGCTACGAGTTCGTCTACCGGGTGGACGGCCAATACATCCCGCCGCCCGACAACGTGAACATCCGGGTGGCCAACCTGTGGGCCATCCACCGCTACGCGCCCGGCAAGAACAAGGCGGGGGCCGGGAGCAAGAACCTGCACCACCAGAAGATGATGGAGCGCTTCTTCCGCGACGGAGGCGGTGGCGGGGGCTCCACCGTGAAGTAGCCCGGGCCCGCCGTCAGTCCTCCTCCAGGTCCCGCTTCAGCTTCGTCAGCAGCTTCACCGCGTGGGTGGCGTAGGAGCTGATCCACCGCGCGTGGATGTCCTGGATGGGCGCCGCGTTGAGGTGGTTCCACCGCGTGCGCCCATCCTTGTGGGACAGCACCAGCTCCGCCTTCTCCAGGACCTTCAGGTGCTGCATCACGGTGCAGCGGTCCAGGGTCTTCTCGAAGTGCTCGCACAGCTCCCCGGTCGTCCGGGGCGCGTCCTTCAACAGGTCCAGGATGGCCCGCCGGCGCGAGTCCGCCAGCGCCTTGAAGAGGACGTCGTCCTGGTCGCTCCTTGACATGTTATATTTCTATAACCTATTTGCGGGCAGGACCAGTTCACGACCAGGGGTGCCACATGGAGCCGAAGTTCCAGGTGCAGTTGAAGATCCGCAAGCCGGTGGCGCAGGTGTTCGAGGCGGTGGTGAACCCCGCGAAGCTGAGCGGCTACTTCGTGAAGACGAGCAGCGGTCCGCTGGCGGCGGGCGCGACGGTGAAGTGGAGCTTCGCGGAGGCGCCGGGCGAGTTCGACGTCATCACGCGCGAGGTGATTCCCAACGAGCGCATCGTCTTCGAGTGGCCCGCGGACGACAGCTACAACACGCGCGTGGAGATGCGCTTCGTGCCGTTGGACGCAAGCAACACGATGGTGAAGATCAGCGAGTCCGGATGGAAGCCGGATGAGAAGGGCATCAAGGCGTCCTACGACAACGCGGGTGGCTGGATGCACATGATGCTCTGCCTCAAGGGCTACCTGGAGTTCGGCATCAACCTTCGGGAGGGCGGGGCGTTCTGAAATCCGCGACGCGGGGGAATGTCCCGGCCAGACTGCCGTTCCCTCGCGTCCCGTTCGCAAAGGAGCCCCATGTCGTCCATCCGCGTGCCCGCCCTGCTCCTGTCCGCCCTGCTGCTCTCCGCGCCCGCCGCGAACGCGCAGGAGTCCAAGCGCGCCCCGGAGGCGCTGGGCCTGGGCATGGAGGGCTACCCCTACCCTGCTCCCGTGCAGTTCCTGTCCGTGAAGCTGGAGGGCCAGGACCTGCGCATGGCGTACATGGACGTGAAGCCCACGGGCAACGCCAACGGGCGCACGGTGGTGCTGCTGCACGGCAAGAACTTCTTCGGCGCGTACTGGAAGGACACGATTCGCGTCCTCACCGGCGCGGGCTACCGGGTCGTGGTGCCGGATCAGATTGGCTTCGGCAAGTCGTCCAAGCCGGCCATCGCGTACAGCTTCCACACGCTGGCGTCGCTGACGAAGCAGGTGCTGGACGAAGTGGGCGTGAAGCAGGCCGTGGTGGTGGGTCACAGCATGGGCGGCATGCTCGCGACGCGCTTCGCGCTGATGTACCCGGAGGTGACGACGCAGCTGGTGCTGGAGAACCCCATTGGCCTGGAGGACTACCGCGAGTCCGTCCCCTGGAAGTCCACCGAGGACCTCTACCAGGAGAACCTGAAGGCCACGGAGGAGGGGCTGCGCAAGTACCAGCGCGGCTACTACGTGAAGTGGAAGCCCGAGTACGACGAATACGTCCAGGTCCTCTACCGCCAGACGCTCAGCGGTGAGTACCCGCGCCTGGCCTGGGTGTCCGCGGCCACGCAGACGATGATCTACGAGCAGCCGGTGGTGCACGAGTTCCCGTTCGTGAAGGTGCCCACGCTGGTGGTGATTGGTCAGGAGGACCGCACGGTGGTGGGCAAGGGCAGCGTGCCGCCCGCGCTCTTGCCGAAGCTGGGGCAGTACCCGGCGCTGGGGAAGAAGACCGCCGCGGCCATCCCGGGCGCCACGCTGGTGGAGATCCCGAACGTGGGCCACATCCCCCACTTCGAGTCGCCGGAGAAGTGGCACTCGGCCTTGCTGGACTTCCTGCGCAAGGTTTCGAAGTAGCCTTCCGCGCCATGCATCGCATCCGCGTGGTGCGCCACGCGTCCGAGCGGGGCGGCTGGGAGATGGCGCTGGCCACGCCGCCACCGGCGCTGGCGCCGCTCATCCGGGACTACTGCGGCTTTCGCGAGGCCATGCCCCAGCCCATGCGCCGGCAGGAGCTGCCCGGCGTGCAGGTGGTGCTCATCCTGGAGTTCGGCCCGCTGCTGAAGCACCTGGACGACGCGGGCCGGGTGACGCGGCATCGCTCCGGCTTCGTCGCGGGGCTGGATGAGCGCTGGAGCACCACCGAGCACAACGGCGAGTCCCACGGGCTCCAGGTGAACCTGACGCCGCTGGGGGCAAGGCGCCTCTTCGGTCTGCCCATGCACGAGCTGGCTCACCGGGTGACGGGCCTGGAGGACCTGTGGGGCGGCGAGGCACGGCGGCTGGTGGAGTCCCTTGCGGAGGCGCGGGACTGGGCGGCGCGCTTCGCCCTCGCGGACGCGTTCCTGCTCCAGCGAGCGGAGCGGGGGCCCGCGGTGGATGCGGGCGTGAAGTGGGCGGTGGAGCGCATCCAGAGGACAGGAGGCCAGGTGGACATCGCCACGCTGGCGAGAGAGCTGGGCCACAGCCACAAGCACCTCATCCACCAGTTCCATGAACAGGTGGGGCTGCCGCCACGCAGGCTTGCGCGCCTGTTGCGCTTCGACCGGGCGGTGGAGCGCATCAAGTCCGGAGGCCCGGTGCGCTGGGCGGAGCTCGCGCTGGAGCTGGGCTATTTCGACCAGGCGCACCTGAACCGGGACTTCCGCCAGTTCACCGGCGGGCCTCCGTCCGCCCTCCTGCGGCGTGCGCTACCTGACGCGGGCGGGTTCGAATCCGGCGCGTAGGTAAAATCCGTCCAAGAAGAACCGTGAGCGGATGGGCAGGATGCGCGGTGAAAGGAAGACACACCATGTCCCTGCCCAGCCTGTATCCCTTCGTCCACTACGCCGACCCCGAAGCGGCCCTGCGTTTCCTGAAGCAGGCCTTCGGCTGCGAGGAGCGGGTCGTCTACCGCAAGCCTGACGGCGCCATCGCCCATGTCGAGCTGACGCTGGGCCACGGCCTGGTCATGTTCGGCGGCGCGGAGGGCGGCCGGCTGAAGATGGCCGCGTCGAAGGACGTGCCCCTGAAGAACCAGGGCATCTACGTGGTGGTGACGGACCCGGATGCGCTGTACGCGCGAGCGAAGGCGGCGGGCGCGAGCATCGTCATGGAGCTGCACGACACGGACTACGGCTCGCGAGACTTCAGCGCGCTGGACCCCGAGGGGAACGTCTGGAGCTTCGGCACGTACCAGCCGCTCGCGGTGGCTCCGCCGAAGGGGTAAGGCGCCTTCGTCGACGGGAGGGGGTGTCCATGCAAGGCTTTCCCCATGAAGCTCTTGCTGGGACCCATCCTGTACGCCCGGGCGCAGGCCACGCCGGACCCGAAGTCCCACGACGTGTGGAGCTTCTTCGTCAACGTGTTCCTGGACAGCACGTCAGCGAAGAAGCCTCCGGCGTTGAGGCTGTGTTTCCGGGATGCGAAGGGCAAGCGGGTCGCCGTCTTCGACGAGGCGAAGCCCGCCGCGGACCTCACCGCCCTGCCCAAGGACACCCGGGGCGTGGTGTGGCGCTGGGAGGTCATCCTGCCGCGCACGGACGTGGCCCAGCGTCTGTCCTATCACTTTGAATCGCCAGACACGCCCGGCGTGCCGGTGACCTTCGAGCGTCCGACGCCGCGAGACAACCGGCCGTGGTCCTCGAAGGTCATCCCGCCGGAGCCGTTGGTGGTGTCCGACGTGGTCGTCCCCGCGAAGGGCGTGTCGCCAAACATCGCGTTCTTCTCCTGCAACGGCGCCAGCCGTGCGAGTGATTGGAGCAATCTGGCGCAGCCCTTTGCATTGTGGGAGCGGATGCTGCAACAGCATCAGAGGGACCCGGTGGATCCGGCGAAGACGCCGGGCTTCCAGCTGCTGATCGGGGGTGGGGATCAGCTCTACGCGGACTCGCTGCACAACACGTTGGATGTGTTGAACGCGTTCATGAAGCTGCCCCGGTCGGAGCGGTTGAAGCTGCCGGTGCCGGACGGACTTTCGGAGAAGCTGTTCGCGGAATACGTCTGGCTCTACCGGGAGCGGTGGGGCGGGAGCCAGGGCATCGCGCCGTTGCTGCGGAGGGTGCCGGGCCTGTTCATGTGGGACGACCACGACATCTTCGACGGATGGGGTTCGCACGAGGATCTCCAGCAGGCGCCCTGGTACCGGGCGCTCTACAGCGCGGCGGCGCGAGCGTTCGAAACCTTCCAGCGGGGTTTCTTGGAGCAGCCGGCGAAGGCACGCGAGCCGGACGACCGGGGCGTGGTGAAGCCCGCGCAGCACTATCTCCAGACGTTCTGTTTCTCCACGGCGGACTGTGACCTGGACGTGGTGTTGCTGGACCTGAGGAGCGGCCGGACCAGCCGGGTGATGGACACCGGGGACGCGCATCCGCAGACCGAGTTCACGGTGATGAGCCGGTCACAGTGGGACGCCTTCGACGCGTGGCGCGAGGAGCACCGCCAGCGGCCGGAGAACGGCAAGAAGGCGCGGCACGTGCTGGTGGTGTCGTCGGTGCCGCTGGTGCACTTGCGCTTCGGTCCGGCGATGGAGCGGATGAGCGGAGGTGGCGTCGAGCTGCGCGACGACCTGTTGGACCAGTGGGAGTCCTCGGTGCACCGGGGCGAGCGCACGCGGTTGTTGATGAACCTGTTCTCGCTGGCGAAGAAGTCCTACTGCGCGGTGACGGTGTTGTCCGGGGACGTGCACGTGGGGGCGAGGGCGCGCGTGCGTTCACGCAATCCGGACCACCTGGTGCCCGCGTTGGGAACGGTGGGGGAGGTGTTCATCGAACAGGTGACGTCCTCGCCCATCGTGCATCCGCCGCCGGGATGGCTCTCGTTCAAGGGGATGCTGGCGTTGTCGGAGGATTCCCGAGAGGACCTGCCAGGGTTCCTGCAGACGGAGCTGTTGCCGGTGGGCAAGGAGCTGTACCTGCGGGACCGCAACTGGCTGTCCATCCGGCTGGAGCGGCCCAAGCACCGCGACACGACCGCGCGTCCGAAGCTGTGGGTGAAGTGGATCGCGGAGAAGGAGAACCTGCCCATGGAGGTGGTGGTGGAGCCACCTCCCTTCCCCGCCGCGGGCTGAGGGTTTCAGCGGACTGGGAGCTCACGGAAGGAGATACCGGCCCAACCGCCCTGCTCCACCGCGTCCTTGAAGCGGTCCGTGCCGATGATCATGGTGCTGAAGTTGTCCAAGCGGAACAGGTCCCTGTCCGTGGGCAACGAAGCACCGTCGAGGATGGGGTCGTCCGGACGTCGGAAGCCTTGTCGTCCGCAGGTGGGACAGGGCGGCTCCAGGTCGGGAGGAAGGCAGTCGCGGTGCAGGAGGCCGCGCGGTTCGATCTGGAGTTCGAGGATGTCCGGAGCCGTCTTCTGTCGGAACCGCAGCTCCGTCTTGCACCCCAGCAGCCCACGAACGCCCGCGGCCTGGAGGCCATCGAGTGCGTCGCGGCGGATGAGCATCAGCGAGGTCCCCTGCCAGGTGAACGGCCCGAACTGACCGGACGCAGTGCCCGTGAGCGGACCGAAGCTTGTGCCGGGAGGAAGAGATGCATTGGGTGGCATCAGCGGGCGCACCAATTCTTGGAGACGGACGAGCTCGTGAAACGGCTCGGGTCGGGGCTCTTCAAATTCCCGATGCTCGGGGATGAGCGAAAGGTCCACGGCGGGGTACTGATCTCCCCATCCACCCCACGTTACACCGCAGCCTGGGCACTCCTTGATGCCGGGCAGGATCCATTTGTGTGCGGCATCGAAGTCTCCGCTGTAACGGGAGGTGGCTGCTTCGTCGTCGCGGAGCCAGAAGAAGGGGGGCATGGACCGTCAGGCCTCAGATGGATGAAGGCTCAGTTGTACCGCTGGATGGGACCACCCAGGAGTTGGAATCGATAGATCAGCTCCCCGGCATGCTTGAAGATTTCCTCTGGGGGAGCGCCTCCGTTCGTATCCCTGAACTCACGCCAGGCCTTGTTCCACAAACCTCCCTTGGGACCATCGCTGTGGATACGCCGGTGGACATGCACGGGAATGGGGATCGTGAACTGGTGGATGTTGATGCCCTTGATCTTGAACCACGCGGCAAGGTCCGGGGCCTGCGGGAAGATGTGGTGCTTCTCGAACTTGCCCGCCGGCAGCTGACGCTGAGGAGGCACGGGCTTGGGGTTCCCGTACCAGGGGAACACCATCACGGGTTCCGCATCACCCGGCAGGCCCATGCTGGCGCCCCAGTTGCGCCGGGGCCCGCTTCCTGGAGCGGGAGCCACGGCCACGGGTGGCGGCCGGGGTGGCAGTCCCCGCGCTAGCACCACCTCCCCGGGCACATCCTCGCACCGGAAGAAGCCGCAGGTCGTGTCCCCACAGACCAGGGTCACACAGGCGTCCGCGCTGGCGTCACCGCACTCCGCCTCGGCTTCATCCCAGCGCTGCTGGAGCGGCGTGCTGGACGCGCACGCCGCCATCCACAGCGCCAGGAACATCAGCATCTTTCGCATGGCGGCAAAACCTACTCATATCCGGCGTCTCTGTTTCCGTCAGGCCGTGGAAGCCGCACGTGCCGGTCAGTCGCTGTTCCTTCACGGGGTCGAGGAGCGCTTTCCCCAGCGGTTGTCTTCACGAAAGACAGTCTGAACTTCAGGAACGCACGGGCAGTTCGCGGAAGGAGATGCCGGTCCATCCGCCCTGCTCCACCGCGTCCTTGAAGCGGTCCGTGCCGATGATCATGGTGCTGAAGTTGTCCAAGCGGAACAGGTCCCTGTCCGTGGGCAACGAAGCACCGTCGAGGATGGGGTCGTCCGGACGTCGGAAGCCTTGTCGTCCGCAGGTGGGACAGGGCGGCTCCAGGTCGGGAGGAAGGCAGTCGCGGTGCAGGAGGCCGCGCGGTTCGATCTGGAGTTCGAGGATGTCCGGAGCCGTCTTCTGTCGGAACCGCAGCTCCGTCTTGCACCCCAGCAGCCCACGAACGCCCGCGGCCTGGAGGCCATCGAGTGCGTCGCGGCGGATGAGCATCAGCGAGGTCCCCTGCCAGGTGAACGGCCCGAACTGACCGGACGCAGTGCCCGTGAGCGGACCGAAGCTTGTGCCGGGAGGAAGAGATGCATTGGGTGGCATCAGCGGGCGCACCAATTCTTGGAGACGGACGAGCTCGTGAAACGGCTCGGGTCGGGGCTCTTCAAATTCCCGATGCTCGGGGATGAGCGAAAGGTCCACGGCGGGGTATTGCCGCCCTGATCCGCTCCACGTCAGGCCGCACCCCGGACAATCTTTGAGGCCAGGAAGTCCCCACCTGTGTGCAGCATCGAAGTCTCCGCTGTAACGGGAGGTGGCTGCCTCGTCGTCGCGCAGCCAGAAGAAGTGGATCATGGACTGTCAGGCCTCGGATGGATGAAGAATCAGTTGTACCGCTGGATGGGGCCACCCAGGAGCTGGAATCGATAGATCAGTTCCCCGGCATGCTTGAAGATTTCTAGAGGAGGAGCGAGGTCGTTCGCGTTCTTGAACTCGCGCCAGGCTTCATTCCACATGCCCCCGCTGGGCCCATCGCTGTGAATGCGTCGGTGGACATGCACGGGAATGGGGATCGTGTACTGGTGGATGTCGATGCCCTTCTCCTTGAACCACCGGGCCAGGTCTTGCGCTTGCGGGAAGATGTGGTGCTTCTCGAACTTGCCCGCTGGCAGCTGCCGCTGAGGAGGCACGGGCTTGGGGTTCCCGTACCAGGGGAACACCATGACGGGTTCCGCATCACCCGGCAGGCCCATGCTGCCGCCCCAGTTGCGCCGAGGGCCGCTTCCCGGTGCGGGAGCCACGGCCACGGGTGGCGGCCGGGGCGGCAGTCCCCGGGCCAGCACCACCTCCCCCGGTACGTCCTCGCACCGGAAGAAGCCGCACACTGTGTCCCCACAGACCAGGGTCACACAGGCGTCCGCGCTGGCGTCACCGCACTCCGCCTCGGCTTCATCCCAGCGCTGCTGGAGCGGCGTGCTGGACGCGCACGCCGCCATCCATAGCGCCAGGATCATCAGCATCTTTCGCATGGCTGAAAAACCTACTCATATCCGGCGTCCCTGTGACCAACGTCAGACTTGAAGACCTGGGCAACGCAACGACCCTCGACTCCCTTCGCGATTCCCAGTGGGAAGCGGAACTCCGTGCTTTTGACGGACTCAATCCCTGCATCCTCCGGAGCATCGACACAGGCGTGGATGTCCCTGGAGGCATCGACACGGGCGACGGTCCCTACGTCATCCAGACGGCCGGTACGGAGACCGCAACGCGGTGCTCAGCGCCAAGGGAGAGCTCCAGGCACGGGCTGTCTTCCTCGCGAACAGCGCCCGTGTCTACGCGGATGGAGGCGTACGGGCCCTGATCTACGCGCCGCAAGGAGCTGGGAGTCCCTGACACCTGACATCGAGAATGAAGGGAATGGAGACGGAGCTGAGTACTTCGACCCCTCGGTACTCGACCGCTACGGCGACCTCCACTTCCGTCAGGCCGTGGAAGCCGCACGTGCCGGTCAGTCGCTGTTCCTTCCCGGGGTCGAAGAGCGCTTTCCCCAGCGACTGTCTTCACGAAGGGCAGCGTAGGGCTTCAGGAACGCACGGGCAGTTCGCGGAAGGAGATGCCGGTCCATCCGCCCTGCTCCACCGCGTCCTTGAAGCGGTCCGTGCCGATGATCATGGTGCTGAAGTTGCCGACGCGGAACAGGTCCCTGTCCGTGGGCAACGAAGCACCGTCGAGGATGGGATCGTCCGGACGGCGGAAGGCCTGCCGCCCGCAGGTGGGACAGGGCTGCGCCAGGTCGGGAGGAAGGCAGTCGCGGTGCAGGAGGCCACGCGGTTCGATTTGAAGCTCGAGGATGTCCGGAGCCGTCTTCTGCCGGAACCGCAGCTCCGTCTTGCAGCCCAGCAGCCCACGAATGCCCGCGGCCTGGAGACCATCGAGTGCGTCGCGGCGGATGATCATCAGCGCATTCCCCAACCACGTGAAGGGACCGAACTGACCGGAGGCGCTTCCTACGAGGGGGCCGAAGTCCGTTCCGGGAGGGAGCTCGGCATGGGACGGGGCCAGTGGACGCACCAGGGCTTGAAGACGCAGGAACTCGTGAAGGGGTTCAGGTCGAGGCTCTTCAAACTCCTGATGCTCGGGGATGATCGAAAGATCCACGGCTGGATACTCGTGTCCCGCCTCAGACCAGGTAGCGCCACACTCCGGGCAGTTCTTGAGACCCGGCAGTCCCCACTTATGTCCTGCGTCGAAGTCCGCGCTATAGCGCGCTGTCGCCACCTTGTCGTTGCGCATCCAGTAGAAGAGGGACATGTGCTGGTGGGTTCGCTCGAAGTTCAGTGGTACTGCTGGATGGGTCCGCCCAGAAGCTGGAAGCGATAAATGAGTTCCCCGGCGTGCCGGAAGATTTCTTGCGGCGAAGCGCCTCGATTCTGTTCCTTGAAGTCGCGCCAGGCTTCATTCCACATGCCTCCGCTGGGCCCATTGCTGTGAATACGACGGTGGACGTGCACGGGAATGGGGATCGTGTACTGGTGGATGTCGACGCCTCGTTCCTTGAACCACCGGGCAAGGTCCGGGGCCTGCGGGAAGATGTGGTGCTTCTCGAACTTGCCCGCCGGCAACTGCCGCTGAGGAGGCACGGGCTTGGGGCTCCCGTACCAGGGGAACACCATCACCGGTTCCACATCACCCGGCAGGCCCATGCTGGCGCCCCAGTTGCGCCGGGGCCCGATTCCCGGAGCGGGAGCCACGGCCACGGGTGGCGGCCGGGGCGGTAATCCCCGCGCCAGCACCACCTCCCCCGGTACGTCCTCGCACCGGAAGAAGCCGCACACTGTGTCCCCACAGACCAGGGTCACACAGGCGTCCGCACTGGCGTCACCGCACTCCGCTTCAGCTTCATCCCAGCGCTGCTGGAGCGGCGTGCTGGACGCGCACGCCGCCATCCACAGCACCAGCGCACAGAACGCCAGGCTTTTCCTCATGGCGGAAAAGCCTAACACCCGCGCTCAGGGCAACGGCCCCTCCACCAATCGCAACACATCCGCGAGCACCCCCGCCGCGGTCACCGCCGCGCCCGCGCCGTACCCACGAATCACCAGCGGCGTGGGGCTGTACCGCTCCGACAGGAAGCTCAACGCGTTCTCGCCGCCCTTCACCGCCGCCAGCGGATGCTCCAGTGGCACCGGCACCAGGCCCACGCGCACGCCCTCCGGTCCCACGCTGCCCACGTAGCGCAGCACCTTGCCTTCCTTCCGGTGCGCGTCCACCCGCCTCTGGAAGATCTCATCCGCCTGAGGCAGCCGCGCCAGGAACTCCGGCAGCGGCCCCTTCGCGTCGAACTCCTCCGGCAACAGCGACGCCAGCGCCACCTCCTCCAACTCCAGCGACCGCCCCAGCTCTCGCGCGAGGATGAGCACCTTGCGCGCCACGTCCGTGCCCTCCAGGTCGTCTCGCGGATCCGGCTCCGTGAAGCCCTTCTCCATCGCCGTGCCCACCGCCTTCGACAGCGGCACCCCGGCCTCCGTCAGCCCCAGGATGAATGACAGCGACCCCGACAGGATGCCCTCCACCCGGTGCACCGTGTCTCCCGTGCGCAGCATGTTCTTCAACGTGTCGATGACCGGCAGCCCCGCCCCCACGTTCGTCTCGTAGAGGAACTTCCGCTGGTGCCGCACCGCCGTCTCCCGCAGCGCCTTCCAGTGCTCCTGCCGCCCCGCATTGGCCTTCTTGTTCGCCGTCACCACGTGCAGCCCGGACGCCATCAACGCCGGATACCCCAACGCCACGTCCTCGCTGCTCGTGCAGTCCACGAAGATGGGCCGGCCCGGCCGCCTCGCCTTCGCCCACGCTCGGAACGTGTCCAGCGTGAAACCAGACTCACTTGCGTCCAGCCGCGCCTTCCATCCGTCCAGCGCCACGCCCTCCGGCGCCACCAGGCTGTGTCTGCTATTCGCAATGGCACACACCCGCAAATCCAACCCGTGTGCCCGCAGCTTCGGCGCTTGCTGATGAATCTGCCGCAGCAGCTCCCCGCCCACCGTGCCCACGCCCGCAACCAACAGCTCCACCACCTCCGTGGTGCCAAAGGCCTTGCGGTGCACGTGTGCCATGGCACGCGGCCCGTCCTCCCGCGAAATCACCGCGGAGATGCTCCGCTCACTGGACCCCTGCGCGATGGCAGCGATGCTGCAATCCACGTCCGCCAGCGCGCTGAAGAACGTCCCCGCCACGCCCACCCGGTGCCGCATCCCGTCTCCCACGATGCTCAACACCGCGAGCCCCGGCTGGTGCTCGATGGGGTCCACCTTCCCCGCCTCGCGCTCCACCTCGAACTCGTCCTCCAGCGCCAGCACCGCCCGCGTGGCCTCCGCCTCCCCCACGCAGAAGCTGATGGAGGACTCGCTGGAGCCCTGGGTGATCAACACCACGGAGATGGACGCCAGCGCCATCGCCTCGAAGACGCGCGCGGCCGTGCCCGGCACACCCTTCAACCCCGCGCCCGCGATGTTGATGAGCGCGATGTCCGGCAGGAACGACAACCCCCGCACCGGGTGCCGCGAAGCCGGCGCCGTGGCCGTCACCCGCGTGCCCGGATGCTCCGGCCGGAAGCTGTTGCACACCCGCACCGGGATGCCTCGCTCCCTCGCGGGCGCAATCGTCTTCGGATGCAGCACCTTCGCGCCGAAGTAGGCCAGCTCCATCGCCTCCTCGAAGCTCACCTCCTCCAGCGCGAACGCCTCCGGCACCAGCCGCGGGTCCGCGCTGAAGATGCCGTCCACGTCCGTCCAGATCTCCAACAGCCGCGCATCCAGCGCCACCGCCGCCAACGCCGCCGAGTAGTCCGACCCTCCCCGCCCCAGTGACATCGTCTTGCCGCGCGCATCCCCCCCAAAGAAGCCCGGCATCAACATCAGCCCCGGCCCGTCCTCACGCAGCGCCGCGAACCGCGCGCGGATCTCCTCCACCCGGGGCGTCGCCTGCAGCGGGTCTCCCGAACACACCAGCACCTGCCTCGGGTCCAGGCTCACGGGCGAAAGCCCCCGTGCATCCAACAGCGCCGCGAGCAGCAGGCACGACGCCCGCTCCCCCAGCCCCGACAGGTGCGCCAGCACCGACGGCGAGCACTCCCGCAGCAACCCCACGCCCTGCAACAGCCCGCGCAGCTCCACTCCCAGCGCCACCAACCCCTCCGCCAGGGGCCGCGTCTGCGCGGGCTTCAGGTCCACGCTCAGCGCCTTCGCGATGGCGGAGTGCGTGTCGTCGAACCGGGCGCAGGCCTCCTGCACGGACTCGCCCTCCTGCGCCACCTTCGCCGCCTCCACCAACAGATTCGTGATGCCCGACACCGCGGACGCCACCACCATCACCCGCTCGGCCTTGCGCGCCTCCTCCACCAGCGCCACCACGCCGCGCATCCGTTCCGCATCTCCGACACTGGTGCCACCGAATTTCATCACGCGCATGACACGGCCTCCTCTCGGAACATCGGAACTCGGTGGCTGGGGCGGCACATCGGAAGCGGCGTCATGCGGGGCCTCGGGGTTGGCGACTGGCAGGTGGGGCAACGAAAAAGCCCCGCGCTCGGGAGGAGCGCGGGGCCGGGTTCGGAAGGGGGACCTTCAGGAGGTCCGCTTCGGAAGTCAGGCGGTCCGCGCTCCGCGAGGAGTCAGGCCGGTGCGAGTGCAAGTCTCGGTCAGCAGGGTCTGGACACGCACGCCCACGGAGGACGTCGTCCCCTCGTGCCGCTGGTTGTTCCCGCTGCGTCCGACCATGGAGTCCCCATCCTAGCCGCTTCCGCGCGCCAAGGTCAGGGGGCAGGCAGCCAGCCCCCCGCTCCAGGGCCCCCACCGTGGTGCTCGCGGCCAGGGCTGCCGACATTGAGCGTGTGTGAGCCGTCCCACCCCCTTCAGGAGCAACCCATGGCCACCCACAAGAAGAGCGACACCGCCCACAAGCCCGGCTTCGCCAAGGACCGCGTGGAGCGGGGGCTGGAGGCGGACGACACCAAGCCCCTGTACGCGGACGACGCCAAGCACTCCACCGAGGAGCAGAAGTTCGCCCTCGACAGCGACGGCCCCGTCGGCGGGCCTCGCAACAATCCCCAGAGCGTCCTCGATGACGTCGATGACGAGGAGCGCGAGGAGAGCGGACGCCTCAAGGCCGAAGCCCGCCAGGAAGAGAACGAGCCCACCCGGGAATGAAAAAACCGGGGCCCCGACACCCACGTCGGGACCCCGGCTTCAACACCTCGAAGTGAAGCGCCCGGCTACTTGGACGCCGGCGTCTCCACCAGCGTGAGCTTGCCCAGGTTGAGCGGCGTCACCTGCTCCTGGATGACCAGCGGGTCGCCCACGAGCACCACCTGCATGCTGGCGGGGTCCAGGTAGGACTCGGCCACGCGCTGCACCTCCGCGGCGCTGGCGTTCTCCAGGCCCTCCACGGTGCGCTTGAACTCATCCATCGGCCGGCGGTGGAAGTAGAGCTGCGCGGCGCTGCCACCCAGGCCCTCCACCGTCTCGAAGGCGCCCGGGAACGCGCGGATGAGGCCTTCTCGCGCGGCGGCCAATTCCTTCTCCGTGATGGGGTTGGACTTGATGCCGGCCAGCTCCTTGATGAACTCGTTGAGCGCCGGACCCGTCACGTCCTGCCGCACGGCCGCGTACGCGGTGAGCGGTCCCACGCCCAGGCGCGTGCCCAGGTGCGCGTTGGCGCCGTAGCTGTAGCCCTTGTCCTCGCGGATGTTCATGTTGAGCCGGCTGCCGAAGAAGCCGCCGAACACCGTGGTCGCCAGCTCCAGCGGGTACTCGTCCGGGTGGCCCGCGGCGAGGCCCGGACGGCCCACCAGCACCACCGTCTGCTCCAGGCCCGGCTTGGGCACCACGCGCACCTGCTGACGCGGCGGCGCGGGCGGCGCGGGCGGCGGCTTGGGCGCCACGGCCCCGCCCTTCCACCCGCCGAAGTACTTCTTCCCCCACTCCACTGCCTGCGGGAGCGTCACGTCGCCGGTCATGATGAGCGCGGCGGCGCGAGGGCCCGTGTTCTTCGTGTAGAAGCTCTTCGCGTCCGCCAGCGTGAGCGCCTCCACCGTCTTCGGCGTACCGCCGGACGTGTGGCCATACGGGTGATCCGCGCCGAACACGGCCTGGTAGTAGGCCTGCTGCGCCAGGAAGTTCGGGTCGCCCATGCGGCGCACCAGCTCACCCAGCTGCTGCTTCTTGCGGCGCTCGAAGGCCTTCGCGTCGAAGGTGGGCCGCAGGACGACGTCCGACAGCAGGCTCATCGCCGCGTCCACGTTGGTGGTGAGCACGCGCGCGCCCACGAAGGCGCCGTCCGGGTCCACCGACATCGCGGGCGACACGCCCAGGTCCGCGAACGCGTTGTCCAGCGCCACCGTGTCGCGCTTGCCCGCGCCCTCCAGCAGCATGCGGTAGGACAGGTCCGCGATGCCCAGCTTCGCGGCGGGCTCCTGCGACACGCCCGCGGCGAAGGCGATGCCCACGAACACCAGCGGCAATTCCTTGCGCGTGCTGACGATGACGGTGAGGCCGTTGTCCAGCTTCGCCTGCTCGAAGGTGGGCAGCACCAGCTCTGGCGGCTTGCCGGGCTTGGGCTGCTGCTCGCGGAACGCCTCCGCGTCCGGAGCCGGTGTCTGGGTTTGCGGCTGCGCGGCCGGCGCCGTTTCAGCCGGCGTCTCCGCGGGCTTCGTGGTGGCGCAGCCGGCGACGGACAGCGTGAGGAGGGCAGTGAGGATTCGGCGGTGCATGACTAGCGGGCCTCCTTGCCCGGAGCGGAAGACGGCGCGGCCTTGCCGGCGGACGGCACCGCGTGGAGCACGACGCGCGCGTCCGGGCGCAGCACGTCGTTGGCGAACTGCTTCACCGCGTCGGGGGTGACGTCCTGGTAGCGCGCCAGGTCCTGCGCGACGTAGCTGGGCTCGCCCACGAACTGGTTGTACGTCTGGAGCGTGTCGGACTTGCTGCCGCTGCCACCCACCGCCTGCAGACCCGCCAGCTGCCGCGTGTCATAGCGGGTGCGCGCGCGGACGATCTCCTCCTGCGTGACGCCGTCCTTGCGGACCTCGTCCAGCACCGCGTCGATCTCCTTCTTCAGCGTGTCCGTGGTGACGCCGGGCCGGGCCACCGCCTCGATGGAGAAGACGGACTGCGCGCCCTGGCTCTGCTGCACGGCGTCCACGCTCTGCGCCAGCTGCTTGTCCAGCACCAGCCGGCGGTACAGGCGGCTCGCGCGGCCCGTGCCCAGCGCGGTGGCGAGCACGTCCGCCGTCGCGTCCCCGGGCTTCAGGTACGGGGCGGTGAGCCAGGACATGGTGAGCAGGGGCAGCGTGGCCACCTTCTCGTCGTGGCGGATGGTCGTCTCGCGAGTGACCTTCACCGGCTGCACGTCCGGACGCTGGGGCTTGGGCGCGGAGGTCAGCGTGCCGAAGTACTTCTCCACCAGCGCCTTGGCCTTCGCGGGGTCGAAGTCGCCCACGATGGCGAGCGTCGCGTTGGAGGGCGCGTACCACTTGCGGAAGAACGCCTTCACGTCATCCACCGTGGCCGCGTCCAGGTCCTTCATGGACCCAATCACGTTGCCGGAGTACGGGTGCGGCGCGGGGAACAGCGCCTGCCACGCCTTCTCCTGTGCTTCACCGTAAGGGGCCGTCTCCACGCCCTGGCGGCGCTCGTTCTTCACGACCTCCTTCTGCGTCTGGAGCTTCTTCTCCGTGAGCGAGTCCAGGAGGAAGCCCATGCGGTCGCTCTCCAACCACAGGGCCGTCTCCAGCAGGTTGCTGGGCACGGTCTCGTAGTAGTTGGTGCGGTCGAAGCTGGTGGTGCCGTTCAGGTCCGTGGCGCCCGCCTGCTCCAAGAGGCCGATGTGCACGTCGTCCGGCACGTGCTTGGAGCCCTGGAACATCATGTGCTCGAAGAGGTGCGCGAACCCGGTGCGGCCCGGCGTCTCGTCGTAGGCGCCCACGTGGTACCAGACGTTGACGGCCACCACGGGCAGCTTGCGGTCCACGGAGAAGATGACCTCCATGCCGTTGGGCAGCGTGTACTTCTCATAGGGGATGGCCAGGTTTTCGCGGCCGGGCTCCAGCGGCTTCGCCTCGGGGGTCTGCGCGAGCGCCGGAAGCCCCACGAACAGGGCCGCTGCGGCGAGGGCCTTCAATCGGGACAAGGTTCCTCCACGGTTCAGGACGGTCTTTCGCGCGCTTAGCACGCGCCTCGGGGCCTGTAAGCCGGAAGGAGACGGGGTGGGCTCCAGGGTGCCGGGTGTTGCTCGCCGTGCGACACTGCGGCCATGAGCCTGGAGGTGCCCCTCTCCCAGCAGGGTCGCTGCGCCGTCCACCCGGACCTGCCCGCGGGCGGCACCTGTTTCCGCTGCGGAAGCTTCATCTGCGCGGACTGCACCACGTCCGTGCCGGGCCTGGGCGTGCGCCTGTACTGCCAGGCCTGTGCGGCGCGTCCGGACGTGAACTACCTGGAGGCGCTGCGCCAGCGCTACCAGGGCAAGCGTGATGGATGGGCGTGGGTGGTGGCGGGCGTGACGCTGCTGCTCTGCGTGGCCACCGCCGCCGCCCTGTCGCAGTGGGGGCTGCGCGCGACGAAGGAGGCATTGTTCACGCTGGTGCTGCTCATTCCCGTGCCGGTGGGCGTGGCCTTCTTCCTGGGCCGGCGCTGGGCACGGCATGCGCTGGTGGCCACGCCGCTGGTGATGGCGGTGGTGGCGGATGCCCTGGCACCGTCCGGGCGCTTCCTCTTCTTCCTGTGCGCCATGCCCGGCCTGATCACCGCGGCACGCATCCACCGGGACGTGCGCAATCAGCTCTTCTTCCGGCTGCCGGTGCCGCCCGCGATGCTGAAGGTGCTGTGGAACGAGCGCTTCAACAACCCGATGGCGCGTCAGGCCTCGCGGTTCGGTTTCAGCGCGCTGTTCATGCCCCTGCTCGCGCCCGTGGCGGTGATTTGCGGCGTGGTGGCGCTGAAACGCGTGGACCCGAAGGCCACGCCGCCCATCGGCCGCCGGGACCAGGCCTTGATGGGACTGGTCCTGGGGCTGGTCAGTCCGCTGCTGTGGGGGGCCGTCCTGCTGCTGTGGCTGTCCGACCGGATCCACTTCTGACCGCGGTGGTCAGAAGGAACGGGTCTGCAGCTTGAGCCGGGTGCGGATGGCGTCGCGCGCCCGGTCCCCGGCGCCCTGGCACTCGCCGCCCACCTCGTCCAGGCTCCGCTTGGGGCCCGGCCGGGGCCAGTCCCCGTTCTGGTAGCACGCGGACAGCGGCAGCTCCTTCAGCCAGGCATTCTGGTCGAACATCACGCGCAGGGAACCGCCCTCCTCCAGCCTGAGGCCAGAGGTGGCCTCGACGGCCATGGCCGTGCCTTCCGGCAGGTCCAGGTCCATGCCCCAGGATGCATCCCCGGCGTGGAGGGTCTGGGCCGTGAAGCCGTTCTTCCCCAACACGAAGTCGATCCGCCGGTAGGTGCCGGGAGGGAGCTCCATCACGGCATTGGAGACATTCCCGGACGGCAGGTTGATGCCGAACGGACCCGCGAGCGTGACCGTGGCCGGGGAACCTTCGGGCTGCACGCACCCGGTGCCCTCCGGGAGTTGGTCGCGCACGTCGTCGCAGCCCAGCCCCCCGGCCAATTCCAGACGGATGTCGGACACCCGGACGCTGGCGTCCTCCAGATGGAAGCGCATTCCGTCGCCAGACGTGATGTCGGGAGGCGTGGGCGGGGACGTCATGGCTCGGACGCCAGAGGCCGGAACCGCCAGGGACGACGCGCCCAGCGGGTTCGCGTTCAGCGAGAAGATGAGCCGGGTATGGGTTCCGGTGTCACAGCCGGACAGCCCCAGGGACATCAAAGACAGACACAGCACGGTGACAGCAAGGCCGGAGGTACGCAACCAGGGGATGGAGGGCATGTCGGAAGTAACTCGTGAGGGGGAGCGCCTCCGGCCGGGCGTCCCGATGCGCGAGCCCCACTGGGCCCGCGAAGTCCCAGCATGCCTCAGGACGGGAGAGGGGGAACAGCCAGGCCCTCTTCCGGACGTCCTGGGGAGAAACACTTCAGGGGTGCAAGGACAGTCCCATCGCACCGCTGGCTTCGATGTTGCCGCGCATCCGTTCCGAGGCGCCCGCACAGGCACCCTGGCCCGCCTCCAGTGTCAGGCTGTTGCCCAGAAGGCTCAGGTCTCCAGACTCCAGACAGCCCGCCACGGGCACCTCATCGAGCCAGCGGTCCACGACCAGCCAGCCCCAAAGGACGGAGCCATCCTCCGCGGAGGCGAAATCCAGCGAGCCTTCTCCTCCCTGGGGTTCGAAGCGGAGGACCGCGTCGGACTGGAAGTCCGCGTCCAGCACGGAGGCCATGCCCTGCCAGGTGAAGCTCGAGCGAGACTGGAAGGTGGGATGGGAGGGCGTCCCGCGTTCCAGCCTGGCCTCGATGCGGGGATAGACGCCCCGAGGGATGCGCAGCCCGGCTGCATCGAGGGACAACCCCTGCCGCAGGTCCCATTCGAGCGGGCCCGCCACGGTCAACCGGCCCGGCTGCTCCTCTGTCGCGTCCTCGCAGGTCATCCGTGGAGACAGCAGACCTTGCTGGTCCGCGCACCGGATGCCCGGTGGCAATTCCAGACGGATGTCGGACAGCCTGGCGAGGACGCTGTCCACGTGGAAGGTGAGGCCGTCCGAGGACTCGAAGGCGTACTCGGGAGGCGGCATGGGGTCGCGCGCCGCGCGCACGCGGTTCGAGTGGAGGCTGAACCGCAACGAGTAGCCGTTCGGATCCTCGCCACACGCGGACAGGCACAGCACGGTGGCAAGGCTGAAAGCGTACGACTTGAGCGAAGGGGCCACGAAGCCGAAGCATGCCCGGCGCCCGGGGAAATGGACAGACACCCGCGACGGCGGCGCATGCCAGCGGACAGGCCGGTGCCCACGCTGAGGGAGGAACCCCACAGGAGAGACACCATGGCAACGCAACGAGTGAGCGACGTAATGACATCCGACGTGGAGGTCGTCCGTCCGTCTGATTCCCTGAGGATGGCCGCGGAGAAGATGCGCCTGCTGAACGTAGGCCCCATCCCCGTGTGTGACGGCGACGAGCTGGTGGGCATCGTCACGGACCGGGACATCGTCATCCGCGCGGTGGCGCAGGGGCTGGACGCCGAGCGCACCCAGGTGGCGCAGGCGATGACCCGGGGCGTGGAGGTCGTCTACGACGACGACGACCTCACCCAGGCGGCCCAGAAGATGAGGGCCTCGCAGATCCGCCGCATCCTGGTGTTGAACCGGGCCAGGCGGCTGGTGGGCATCCTCTCGCTGGGAGACGTCGCGGCGGAGCTCAGCGACCAGGAGAGCGGCAGGACGCTGGAAGAGGTGTCCGCCCCGTCGCAGCCGGCCGCGCCCTGAGGCGGGCTACATGCCGCCGAGCTTCGTCTCCAGCTCCGACAGGTCGCGGTGCACGGCCGCGTCCGTCTCCCGCAGGCCTTCGACCTTGCGCACGGCGGAGATGACGGTGGAGTGGTCCTTGTTGAAGCGCGAGGCGATCTCCGGGAAGGAGCTCTTCGTCAGCTTGCGGCTCAGGTACATGGCCACCTGGCGCGCGTGCGCGAGCGCCTTGTGGCGCCGGTCTTCCTTCAGCGCTTCGACGGTCACCTTGTAGAAGCGGGCGACCTCGCGCTGGATGGCCTCCACGTCCACGGTGCGCTGCGCGGGCAGGATGTCGCGCAGCACCTGGGACGCGAACTCCTCCGTCACCGGCTGCTTGGTGAGGCTGTGCATCGCGGACAGCTTCACGAGCGCGCCTTCCAGTTCGCGCACGTTCTTCTGCACGTGCTTCGCGATGAAGTGCGCCACGGGGTCCGGCAGGTCGAGGCCCTCCTGCTCCGCCTTCTTCTGGAGGATGGCGACGCGCGTCTCGTAGGTGGGCTCGCGGATGTCCGCCATCAGGCCCATGACGAAGCGGCTGCGCAGGCGGTCCTCCATGCCGGGCACTTCCGCGGGCACCATGTCGCTGGTGAGCACGATGGCCTTGTTGAGGCCGAAGAGCGTCTCGAAGGTGTAGAAGAACTCCTTCTGCGTCTCCTCGCGCTTGCCCAGGAACTGGATGTCGTCGATGAGCAGCACGTCGCACTCTTCGCGGAACTTCCGGCGGAAGTCCGTCATGCGGTGCTCGCGCACGCTCTCCACGTACTCGTTCGTGAACTGCTCGCTGGAGAGGTAGACGATGCGCTGGGTGGGGTCCTTCTCCCAGATGTGATTGCCCACCGCCTGGAGCAGGTGTGTCTTGCCCAGGCCCGTGCCGCCGTAGATGTAGAGCGGGTTGTAGTTGTGGCCCGGCCGGTGGGCCACGGCCTGCGCGGCGGCGGCGGGGAGCTGGTTGCTGTCCGCGACGACGTAGGTGTCGAAGGTGAAGCGCGGGTTGAGCCGCGCGGGCCGCATCGAGTTCACCTTGACGGTGGGCGCGGGCGGCAGGTCCGCGGACGACGGCGGGGGACCGACGATGACCTCGTAGGCGACGCGGCCCAGGGACGGCTCCAGCCGGGCCAGGTGCGTCTCCAGCATGGCGCGGTAGTGGTCATCCACCCAGTCGCGGAAGAAGCGGTCCGGCACGCCCAGGACCAGGGCGTTCTCGCGCACCTCCATGGGGCGCATCCGCTCCAGCCAGGTGAGGGCGTAGTGGAGCCCCTCCTGGCGGATGGCTTCCAGCGTGCGGGTCCAGATGACGCCGGCACTGGGAAGCGAAGGCGAAGGGGCTTGGGCGAGGGCGTTCACTTGGAGGCTCAGGGACGGCGCGGAACGAGGGAACCCGCAGGCGTTCGGCGGTGCTAACACCCGCTCTCCGGCTGATCAAGGAACCGGCCTGTAGCACGGATCAGCGGGACCCCCTGGCGGGTGGGGATGATCACTCCCGGTGGATCCGCTTTTCCGCCACCGGCGCGAGCCGTTCCGCCGGGTTGTGCGAGGTGTGCCGTGGAGCCACCTGAACAGCCTTGACGTGATGCACCCAACGTTGCCAGGGACATGACCCCATGGCGATCGATGAGCGCAGGACGCTGTTCGCGACGACGACCCTGGACCGCATGTTCGTGCTCCGCCGGTATGATCCACCGCGCGAGCCCCTCACTTATGAGCTGTCGCTGTACGACGACTACCTGGGCCCCGCGCCCAAGGAGCTGTCGCTCCCCGACGCCCTCCAGAAGAGCTTCGATTCGGAGGCGGAGGCCGTGGCGCAGTTTCGCCAGCACTGGCCCGAGCAGACCGGCCCGTTCGAGGACGTCCGTCTGGGCCACCAGGTGACCTTCGACCTGGCGGAGGCGCTGAGACAGGGGACCCTGAAACCGCTGCGGGCCTCGATGAGCGCGGAGGAGGTGGTGGAGCTGCTGGGCCTCCCCGAGGATGTGGCGCCCACCTCGCAGCCGGGCTGCGTCCGCTGGTTCTATGGTGCCGTGCAGGTCCACCTGGAGGACGGCCGGTTCCGGTACCTGGAAGTCGAAGACGCCTTGGAGTCCTTCACCACGCTGGACTTCACGGGCTGGTTCCTGAAGCCCTCCATGACGAAGCGGCGGCTGGAAGGCGCACTGAAGTCCCGGGGCATCCCCTTCTCCCGGGAGACCCAGGGCCTCTCCGTGCCCGGCGGCTTCCTGTTCGACTTCCACTCGGAGGTGGACCGACTGCACGCGCTCTCCTGGAACCACCCGCTCGCGGTTCCCAGGTAGCGGAGTCACTTGAACGGACCCGCTGTCGTGGCCGGGACGTCCTGCGCTGGACGGATGACGGAGGTCCGTCCGTGGCCCTCCCCTGCTCCCGGACTCATGGGCGGGAACCCTCGAGGCCTGTGAGCGGCGGGATGTGTGAGGCGCATCGTGGAGTGGGGCTGACGCGCAGGAGCGAACTGTTCGCCGGGGCGCTGCTCCTGGGCGCGGGATGTTTTCGACGGGGGACGGTGCCCGTGCGCGAGGCGATGCCTCCGGACACGGCGAAGGCGGGCCGTCGTTACCTGGTGAAGGGCGGCGTGGTGACGCTCATGGAGCGCGGCAACGTGGACACCGTCATCGTGGCCGGGCAGGTCCGCAAGTGGCGGGGGGCGTTGGAGGTGGACCTGGAGGGCCTGCGCCAACGGGTCACCGCGTCGCGGGACTTCCTGTTCGAAACAATTCGGTGCGGTACATGGCGTACAGGCTTTCCGTCTGAATCTTCTGGGCCGTTCCGTCAGCAGAAACCCACGAGAAGGTGACATCGGAGTCGTGACTCTTCCCAGAGTTACTCCGATAGATGAGTACGCGCTTGGTCACGAGCAGGCCCCCAATCCTCATTTGGAGGATCTCCGGAAGAGAGGTGGCATACGCCCGGAGCTCTACGGGGTCGCCGAGGCCCGCCCTCTTCTTGCGCAGCTCGAAGAGTCCCGCTTCATCCATTCGGATAAGCAGGGACGCACCTGTGGGAGTCACCCGATTGTGCCCGAAGCCCTTGGAGCATTCGTACAGGTCCGAAGGCGGTGATGATCAACCCGGGACTGGGTTCTCGACGGCGTGGATCAGGAGGTTTGGGAATAGGGGTGCCGTCCGCCGACCTCCGGAAAACGCTCGTAGGCCCACAGGAGTGCTGCCAGGTGCGCGCGGTTTCCCAGGTCGAGCGGAGCATCCGTGAGCCGGACCACCCACCCGCCAGTGGCCGTGCGCCGGGCACGTGACAGCAACTCGGCGTCACGCGAAGGGTCCGGGAACCCAATGGCCTTCGCGGCCTCGGCCGACCAGTAGTTCAGCCAACCCAGGTGGCGTGGAATCTCTGGAGCGGAAATCGCTTCTGGGAGCTTGAGGGCGGGCAGTCCCAGAGGTGGCTTTTCAGGTCCATGTCGCTTCGGGCCCGTCTGATCCGCGATGACCTGCATCACGGATGACGGCGCCAGGAGCCCCCAATATGCGCGGACACCCTCCGCGACGTGCTCCAGCACCTCCGCTGCCGCCGCGATGCTGGCTGCGTCCTGAGGCAGCTTCGCATGGACCTGGAGTTGAGGCTGTCCGCCCGGACTCGAACTGGCGGATCTGCGCAGTCCGGAAATCGTCACGGGGTGGTCCTCGTCTCCGTTGCAGATGAGCGGAAACTCTCCTCGTGCCGCTGAGGCCGCGAGCCACGCGTCTCGCTGAGATAGCGCGACGGGCTTTCCTTCCTCGGATATCTCCCACGCCAGACGCATGCCGGGCATCGCCCGTTCCATGCCTTCAACGACAGCGAGCGTACGGCCGTCGTCCATCGTCAGAGCCGGCGCATGGACATTCAGGATGAGGCGGTCGCGCGTCGTCATCGTTCGCACCCCGTGACGACGATATCCAACTCGTCGGCAATCTCCTTCAGCGCGGCTTTATGCGCCTCGCTGCTCACGCCCACCACGAAGGCGTAGCCACATGCCCCCGCGATGTCTCGCTCCTCCAGCAGTTCGGCCACCTGGTCCCTGACCACCTGCGCTTGAAGGAAGTCGCTGTACGTGTCGAACTGGTCGGTCTTGATTTCCCACAGCACGCGCACACCGACTTGCAACGCATCGAAGTGCTTGCCGTTCACGAGCACGTCATGGCCGGGGTAGCGATTCGGTGGAATCCTGTCGGCACACCGGTTGTGCGCGTCGTCTCCTCCCCGGTGCTTGACCGGGATGGGTTCGCACCTGGGATGGCGCGTCCGGTCCAAGGCGTCGGGAGGCATCGGGGGCTGCCAGTCCTTCCCAACAGGGTCGGGTTCAAGCCTGGGCTTCCGTTTCGCCACGGTCTCCCGGGGAACGGCCTTCGCTCCACGCATGGCCCCAGCTTCCTCGGGATAGAGCTGGCGGAACTCGTACGCGTCCAGTGCCTCTTTGATGGCGACCGCCACCACGACAACACCTGTGATGATGACTGCGCCCATGACGATTTCAGGAGCGACAAGGACACAAACTCCAAGCCCCAGGGTCGCGGCTCCAGCGGAGGCGACCGTGCAACGTCCCGTCGGATCGTGAAACCGGATCCGGTCATGGTCCAGCGCTCCGAAGCAGCGCTCCACCACCACGGACCAAGGCGAAGAAGCCTCCTGGACGACGCATCGCCCCTCATCACTCCAGGGCAGCTTTGACGCCCTATGGAGGTTGGCGACTCTCAAGGAAGGGGTCGTGCGGGCCTTCAGGGGCGTTGAGGTAGCGCACGCCGAGGATAGGAGCAAAAGCAGGATGCAGGCAGGGAGGCGCATGGCCACGTCCGTTCAACCGGCCAGCCACTCGTGGGTCAACAGCGAAGGACCTGGAACGGGCCCGCCCCGCGCTGGACCCAGGGTCCTTCAGCCAAGCCCTCTTCCTTGCCCCCTCTCCCCTTTTCCTACATGATCGCCAGGTCCACCCGGCGCAGGGCTGCACAGTCGGCGCTGGTGATCCTTGATTGACTTGTCCTGGAAATAGGGTTACGGACGCCCCCTTTCCACTGTACGGGTCGCGCCGGTGATTCAGGCGCTGCCTTCAGCTCTCAGGAGTCGTTGTGTCCAAGCGCACGTACCAGCCGTCGAAGATCCGGCGCAACCGCGCCCACGGGTTCCGTAAGCGGAACGCCACCAAGGGCGGCCGGGATGTCCTCAAGCGCCGCCGCGCCAAGGGCCGTAAGCGCTTGGTGGTGTCGTCGTTCAAGAAGTAACTGGACGCACGGACGATGGCCGAGGGAGCGGCGCCGCGGGTGCCTCAGGCAACCGACGAGCGCTTCCCCAAGGCCTTTCGCCTGCTCCAGCGGCGTGAGTTTCTTGAAGTCCAGGAGGGCGGTCAGAAGATTCCGTCCGACTGCCTCCTGGCCCTCGTTCAACGCAATTCCCGGGCGCACTCCCGCGTAGGTCTCACCGTTTCCAGCAAGGTGGGCAACGCGGTGGTGCGCGCACGCCTGCGCAGAGTGCTCCGCGAGCTGTTCCGCAAGCACCGCGGGCAATGGCCCCCCGGTCTCGACGTAGTCCTGGTCGTTCGCTCCTCGGCGAAGGAAGCCTCCTTCGCGCAAGTTTCCCGTGCGTTCGACGGTGTCACCCGTAAGCTGCAACGGCTCTTTCCGGCACCTCGCGTGCCTCCCAAAGAGCCCGCCCCATGAGTCCACTCGCCTTCGTCATCGCCCTGCCCATCCGCTTCTACCGGCGGTTCCTGGGGCCGCTGCTGCCGAAGGCGTGTCGGTTCCATCCCTCGTGCTCCACCTACGCCATGCAGGCGCTGGAGAAGCACGGCGGGTTGAAGGGCAGCGCCCTCACCGTCTGGCGCCTGCTGCGCTGCCAGCCATTCCACCCCGGTGGATTCGATCCCGTCCCCTGACGGTTTGCTTCCGCCCGCCCTCCGGCGCCGTGCCGCCGGCACAGGGAACTCCATGACGAACGACCCGCTGTCGCCCCAGTCCAACGATTCACAGAAGCGGCTGCTCCTGGCGCTCGCCCTCTCCTTCGCGGCCACCGCCGCCTACACCTTCTTCTTCGCCCCCCAGGGATCACCCCCGGGCGCCGAAGGGACGGATGCGGGCGTCGAAGTCGCCGCCACGCTGGATGCCGGCACCCCAGGCACGGCCGCCGTGCCGCCGCCGGGCGCCACCGGTGAGGACGCGGGCACCCACGCGGAGGCTCCGCTCCCGCCGGCGCGCACCGTGGAGTTCGCCCGCCCGGAGGTGAAGTACACCTTCTCTTCCGAAGGCGCCGGCCTCACCTCCGCCGTGCTCCAGGGCACGAAGATGCGCGAGCAGCAGTCGCTCACCGTCAAGGAGGGCTTCGAGAAGCTCTTCGGCAAGGACATCCCCCCGCCGCCGCAGATGAACGTGGCGCACCCGGTGCCCGGCCAGCCCCTGCCGCTCGCGGTGACGATTGAGGGCGCTGCTCCGCTGGCGGCGAATGCCCGCTACGCCGTGCAGGAGGCCCCCACCGACAACGGCGGCAGCGTCGCGTTCACCGGCCGCCAGGGCCCGTGGGAGGTGACGAAGACGGTGCTGTGGCCGCGCGACGGCTTCGAGTTCACCTACACCCTCCAGGTGCGCAACACCTCCGCCCAGCCGCAGACGGGCGAGCTCAAGCTGCACTACGGCCGCGCCATCGACCCGGAGTTCGAGCACGCGCCGTCCTTCTTCGGCGGCGTGGGCAACCTGAGCCGCGCCTCGTGCCATGTGGGTGAAGAGCTCCACAACCTGTCCCCGGGTGACAAGCCGCCCGAGGAGACGCGCGGCCCCATCTCCTTCTTCGGCATCAACCAGCAGTACTTCCTGTCCGCGCTCTACCCGCTGGACGGCGCCCTCAACGGCCACTGCACGCTGACCGCCACGCCCACCGCGCGCGAGGTGTCCGCGGGCTTCCCGCTCAACGTGGGCCCCGGTCAGGTGGCCACGTTCCGCTTCGGCGGCTACGCGGGCCCCAAGGACCCCGACCTCCTGCGCATCGTGCCCGGCACGGAGCTGCGCGCCGTGTCCGCCCTGTCCGCCACCACCTTCCACCCGACGCTGGAGGACACGGTCGACTTCGGCATCTGGGCGGTGGTCTGCAAGCTCCTGCTCGCCGTCATGAAGTTCTTCCACGGCATCGTGGGCAACTGGGGCGTCGCCATCATCCTGCTCACCGTGGTGGTGAAGCTGGCGCTGCTGCCGCTCACCTACCGCTCCATGGTCAGCATGGAGGCGGTGAAGGTGCTCCAGCCGAAGATGGAGGAGATCCGCAAGAAGTTCGCGGACGACAAAGAGCGCCAGAACATGGAGATCATGAAGCTGTACCAGGAGGCGAAGGTGAACCCCCTGGGCGGCTGTCTGCCGCTGCTCATCCAGATGCCGGTGTGGATCGCCCTGTTCACGTCGCTGCGCAACAGCTTCGAAATCTACGGCGAGCCCTTCTTCGGCCCCATCTGGCGCGACCTCACCTACAAGGATCCGACGTACATCCTGCCGCTGGCGCTGGGCGTGTCGATGATCATCACGCAGAAGATGCAGCCGCAGATGATGGACGCGGCGCAGGCGCGGATGATGACCTGGGTGATGCCCATCATCTTCACCTTCACGCTGCTCCAGTACCCGGCGGGCCTGTCGCTCTACATCTTCACGAACAACGTGCTCTCCATTGGCCAGCAGTGGGGCCTGCGCAAGTGGCTGGACCGCAACAAGAACCAGACGGGCGGCGGGACGCCGGCGGTGGTCTCCGCCGGGGGAGGCAAACGCAAGTGAGCGGGGCTCAGGTCGTGGCGGGTGGCGGGGATTTCCGCCCCCGGGTGGAGAAGCTGCTCACGGACATCCTCGGGCTGATGGGGTTCCCTGCGCGGCTGGACCTGCAGGACGCCACCGACGGCAGCCTGTCCGTGGCGCTCCACTTCGAGTCCGGCGCGCCTCCGGGCGTGGAGCCGGGCAAGCGCAGCCAGGTGCTGGATTCGCTCCAGTTCCTGCTCAACAAGATGCTCCACCGCCCCGGCGTGGAGCGCCGCTGGGTGATGCTGGGCGCGGGCGCGCACCCGGAGCCCCGGCCGCGCCGTGACGCGGCGGCGCAGCAGCAGGCCGCCGCTGCCGCTCCGGTGGCGTCCGTGGCGCAGGTGGCTTCCACGCCCGCGCAGCAGCCGGCCCGGGCCGCGGCGCCCGCTCCGGCCGCGCAGCCGCAGCAGCGCAACGTCCGGGGAGGGCAGCCGGCGCAGCAGGCCGCGAAGCCCGCGCAGGCTCCCGCGAAGAGCGCGGAGGCGGACGAGCGCACGCTGCAGGTCGAAGAGGATCCGGTGTTCCGGGAGGCCGTCCGCAAGCTCGCGGAGAAGTCCGCCAGCCTGGGGCGCTTCTATGCGTTCGCCGCGATGAAGACGGAGGACCGCGCGCGCGTCCTGAAGGCAGTAGAAGGAGTGGGTGGAGTGAAGGTGGCGGCGGAAGGCGAAGGCCGCAACCGGCGCGTGGTGTTCACCCCGGCGAAGCCCGCCCCGATGCCCAAGCGGAGCCTGCTGCCGGACGACGACGAAGACGACGTCGACGCCTGAGCAGGTGTGCCCGCTTCGGGACCACCGGCGGGCGCGAGAGGAGCGAATGGGTAAGTCGAAGGGTTTGAAGGACAAGCTGTACGGCGCGGCGGTGCTGAAGATGAGCTTCCGCCTGCGAGGGGACGAGGAGTCCCCGGCGTTCCGCTTCGTCTACCCGGGCGTGCTGCGCGACCTGGCGGTCGACGACGCCGAGGTGGAGAGGTACATCGAGGAGCACCGCGACGACGTGGAGCGCGCCGCTCGCGGCTCCACTCCGCCGCAAGGCGTCCGGTAGGCGCTCGGGGGCGGGAGCCATGCGTGCGCGCCCGCCCGCCGGTGGCCCCTTCCCCGCCATGACGTCTGACTCCGCCACCATCGTCGCCCTCGCCACCGCGCCCGCCGCGGGGGCGGTGGGCATCCTCCGGCTCTCCGGGCCGGCAGCGCTGGAGGTGGGTCGCAGGCTCGCGCCCGTTGTTCCCGCGTCCCCGGCTCCGCGCCATGCGTACCTGGCGTCGTTCGTGGACGCGGCGGGCGCGGTGCTGGATGAGGGGTTGTTCCTCTACTTCCAGGCGCCCCGGTCCTTCACCGGCGAGGACGTGGTGGAGCTCCAGGCGCATGGCAGTCCGCGCCTCTTGCGGCTGCTGCTCGTGCGGGCGCTGGAGGATGAGCGCGTGCGTCCGGCGCTTCCCGGTGAGTTCACCCGGCGCGCGTTCCTGAATGGCCGCATCGACCTGACCCGCGCGGAGGCGGTCGCGGACCTGGTGGCCGCGGATTCGGAGGCGGCCGTGCGCGCCGCCGCGGCCGGCTTGTCCGGCGCGTTGGCCGAGCGGATCCGCGCCCTGGAGACGCCGCTGCGCGAGCTGCACGCGGACCTGGAAGGCGTCCTCAACTTCCCCGACGAGGCGGAGGGCGCGGACTCGGGAGCCGGCGCTCGCGTCGCCGCGCTGCGCTCCGCCGCGGAGGCGCTGCGCGCGGAGGTGGGCCGTGGACGGCTGGTGCGCCAGGGCGCGCGCGTGGCGCTGTACGGCCCGGTGAACGCGGGCAAGTCCACGCTGTTCAACCGGCTGGTGGGCGAGGCCCGCGCGCTGGTGGATGACGAGCCCGGCACCACCCGCGACGCGCTGGAGGCCCGCGTCGAGTGGGACGGCCTGGGCGTCACGCTCTACGACACCGCCGGCCTGCGCGAGGCTCCCGGACGCGTGGAGGCGCTGGGCATCGCGCGCACGCGGGAGCTGCTCGCGGCCGTGGACCTGGCCGTGCTCGTGCTGCCTCCGGAGACGTCGCGCGAAGAGGCCGCTTCATGGACGCGCGAGGCCGGCGCCACGCCCGTGCTCTCCGTCACCGGCAAGTGCGACGTGATGCTGGGGGCTCGGGGGGAGCACGGCTCCGCCATCCACCCCTCCCCTGCCCCGCCGCGCGTCAGCGGCCTCACGGGCGAAGGGGTGGAGGCGCTCCGGACCTCCGTGCTCACGCGGTTGTGGGGCGGTGGCACGCCCTCCGCGGTGGCGCTCGTCTCCGAGCGTCACGCGGACGCCCTGCGTCGCACCGCCGAGGCGCTGGGCCGCGCCGAAGCCGCGTCACGCGTGTCCACCCTGGAGGTCCTCTCCGGCGAGGTGGGGCTCGCGCTGGAAGCCCTGGGCGAAGTGTCCGGAACGAGCGTTTCCGAAGCGCTTCTAGACACCCTTTTCCAGCGCTTCTGCATCGGGAAGTAGTGCCCGGCGGGTGGCGGTCGGCATGTCAGACCCCTCCCTAGAATGCCTCGCGTTCACCGGCGCTCCCCGAGGATTCATGACGGCACTCCAGCAGCTTCAACCCACCTCCCACTCCCTGCTCTCGGCGCTGCCGTCGGGCTGGGTCGGGGAAATCCTCGATGGCGAGCTGGTGGCCTCGCCCCGCCTCTCCGTGGCGCCCGCTCGCGCGGCCTTCATGATGGGCGTGGAGCTGGGAGAGCGGCTGGATCCGCGCCGTGGCGGCAACGGCCGCTGGTGCTTCCTGCGCGCGCCGGAGCTGCACCTGGGCGAGGACATCCTCGTGCCCGACCTGGCCGCCTGGCGCCGTGAGCGCGTGGCCGCCCCGCCGGAGCCCGGCGCCGCCTTCTTCACCCTGGTGCCGGATTGGGTCTGCGAGGTCCTCACCCCCGCCACCACCGCGCTGGACCGGGCCCGCAAGCTGCCCCTGTATGGGCGGGCCGGCGTGTCCTACGTCTGGCTGGTGGACCCCGTCGCGCGCACGCTGGAGGTCTACCAGCGCCTCAAGCGCGGCTGGCTCCTCACCGCGAGCCACGAGGACGACGCCCTGGTGCGCGCCGAGCCCTTCCCTTCCGTCTCCCTGGAGCTGGGCTCGCTGTGGCTCCCCGACGCGCCGGAGGAGATGCCCCGGCTCGTCGCGGTGCCCTGAAGCCGCGGCTTCAGCTCGCGTGCTTGAGGCGCGCTTCCTCGGAGGCGCGCGACAGCCGCCGCACGGAGCGCAGCAGCAGGTCCGGATCCACCGGCGCCGCCACGAAGCCCCGCGCATGCACGGCCTGCGCGCGGGGCAGGTCCCGCTCCGGCGCCTTGCCCGCCACCAGCACCTGCGCGCGCAGCCGCTGCGCCAGCACCTCCATCGCGGGCAGCGGCGCCACCACCACCTGCGCCTCGGTCGCGGCGCACACGTCCCCCGTGCTCGCCACCTTCACCGTGAAGCCCGCCCCGCTCAGCACCTGCACCAGGCCCGCCGCCGCGTCCGCGCCCCAGCCGTACACGAGCACCTGCTCGCGCACCGTCACGCTCGGCTTCGGCGCCGCCGGCACCGGCGCCCAGGCGAACTCCAGGGGCGCCAGCATGGGCAGGTTCGTGCTGTCCGTGTGCCGCACGGGTTCGCGGACGGGCTCCGGCGTCGGCGTGTCCGTCAGCTCCGCCAGGGACGTGCCCACCACCAGGGGCATGGGCTCGTCCCACTCCGGGAGGGAGAAGCTCTCCATCCCGGGACGGCGTTGCGGCGTCGCCGGCTCACCCCGGTACATCCGCCCGATGGCCCGCCCCAGCGCCGCGTCCGTGGCCAACCGGGGCACCACCCGCGCCTTGCCGGACACGCTCTTCACCACATCCAGCGTGGCCAGGCTCGCCGGCGCGGCCAGGGCCACCACCAGCACCTCCCGCGCCCCCTGCCCTTCCAGCCGCAGCGGCACCACGCGGTGGGCCTCCGCCACCTTGCACGGAATCAGCCTCGCGAGCGACGCGTCCAGCGGCCAGGCGTCCAGGTCCACCGCCTCCACGCCGGACTGGGCCGCCAGCGCGGACAGCACCGCCTCCGCCGTGCAGAAGCGCTGGTCCACCACCACCTGGCCCAACGCCACGCCCCACTTGCGCTGGTACGCCAGCGCCGACTGCAACTGCAATGAATCCACCACACCCCGCGCGAGCAGGATGTCCCCCAGACGCTTCTTCATCGCTCGTTCTCCTCCGGCCCCCCTCGATGCTTCGGCCGGGACGACCTGACCACCATGCCCTCCCCTCTACGTCAGGAGAGTGTAAAATTACATTTAAAACGGAGGAAGCGGGCTCTAGGTAGGTGCTGGTTGCCTGCTCGGACCCAGAAGGCGCCGGATGGCCACTTCTTCCCGCCGGTGCACCGTCCTTCAACGAACCCCGCCTCGATCCTTGAGGGGGGGACGACAAAGCGGACGTTCATTGGCAGACCCGAGGGTGGCCGGATGTCGCAGACGTTCCTAGCCTGTACGCATGGCTGACGCGTGTCTGAGAGAATTCGTGCGGATGCTCCGCGCGCGCCGTGCCGCTCCCGGTGGACTCGCGGGGGTGGACGCGCAGATGGCAGGGCTGCGGTTGGAGCCCTCCAGCCTCAAGCCCTACCTGCACTTCCTACCGGGGCGCTACACGCGCAACCTCGTCCACCGCGACGAGGGAATGGAAATCATCCTCAACTGCTGGTCCCCGGGAGTGGCCTCGCCCATCCATGACCATGACGGTCAGGAGTGCTGGTTCAGCATCCAGCGCGGCGAGTTCCTCCTGGAGAACTACCCGCTGCTGGAGGGTGGCACGCAGCCCGGCCTGGCGCGGCTGGGGACGCCGGTGCGCGTGGGGCCGGTGGGCGCCGGGCACGTGGACTTCCGCGACCCGGGCGCCTCCATCCACCGCGTGAGCATCGCCGGCAACGTCCCGGGCGTGACGCTGCACGTCTACGCCGGCCCGGTGGCCAGCTGCCTCGTGTTCGACCCGCGCCGCCACCGCTGCGCGTCGCACGACCTCCGCTACCACAGCATCTTCGGCCGACCGGTGCGGCCCTCCGAGGGCCGCGTCCCGGTCCCACTGCACGTCTGAGCTACCAGCGCACCTCCGGAAGCGGCGCGTACAGCATGCGCCCCTCCGCGCCCTGCCCGGTGAGGCCCAGCTTCGCGCCCACGCGGTACACGGCCCGCACCTGCTCCAGCACCTGGGACGACACGGCGGCGTGGCTTCCGGTGGTCTCGTCATCGCTGTTGTCCGCCTCGTGGTTGCCCAGCAGCTCCGACAGCACCTGGCCCGTGGGCCGGGGGCGCGGGAAGACGACGAGGCGGACCGGGGCGCCCTTCTCCAGCTTCGCGGCCTCCCTGGCCAGCTCCAGCGCCTTCGGGTAGCCGCCGAGCGCGTCCACCAGCCCGCGCTCCAGCGCGTCCTCGCCCGTCCACACGCGCCCCTTCGCGACCGCCTGGAGCTTCTCCAGCGGCATGTTCCGCGCCTGGGCGGCGCGGCTGGTGAAGTCCAGGTAGATGGTGTCCAGCTCGGTCTCCAGCTGCGCGCGCTGCTCGGGGGTGAACTCCTGGTCGGAGCTGGCGAAGGTGGCGTTCTTCCCGAAGGCGATGGTGTCGAAGTTCACGCCCAGCTTCGCCCACAGCTCCGACGTGACGAACTTGCCGTTGTACACGCCGATGCTCCCCGTCAGCGTGCCCGGCTGGGCGACGATCTTGTCCCCGGCCATGGCCACGAAGTAGCCGCCGCTGGCCGCGTACGTCCCCATGGAGACGATGACGGGCTTGCCCGCCTCACGCGCGCGCTGCACCTCCCGGCGGATGGTGTCGCTGGCGGAGTAGCTGCCGCCCGGGCTGTCCACGCGGAAGAGGATGGCCTTCACGGACGGGTCCTCCACCGCCTTGCGGAAGGCCGCCGCCACCGTGTCGCCGCCCATCACCTGCCCGCCGGAGAGCGGGTTGGACTGGCTCTTGCCGCGCAGCACTTCACCCACGCCGTAGATGAGCGCGATGCTGGTGCCCGTCTGGTGCGGCCGGCCCGCGCGCTCCAGGTACTTGTCCACGTAGAGGAACTGCGCGCCGTCTCCGGCCTGCTGCTTCAGCTCGTCGTGGATCTCGTCGCGGTAGCGCAGCCCGTCCACCAGCTTCGCGTCCACGGCCGCCTGGCCCATGAAGGGCGCGCGGTCGATGAGCGCGCGCACCTCGTCCTCGGACAGCTTGCGGCCCTCGGCCACGCCCTTCACCACCTGCTGGAAGAGGCTGCCGCCGTAGGCCTCCGTGGCCTCGCGCTGGTGCGGGCCGTAGGACTCGTCGGTGAAGCTGTTGACGGCGTTCTTGAACTCGGCGCGCTTGCCGAACTCCGGCTTCACGCCCAACTTCGCGAAGGCGTCGCGCGCGAAGGGAGTCTCCATCACCAGGCCGGTGAGCCCCACGTCGCCGGAGGGCTGGATGTAGACGGAGTCGAAGGCGCTCGCGAGGTAGTAGGCGCCGGTGCCGTTGCCCGCCTCACCGAAGCCGTCCGCGTAGGCCACCGCCCGCTTGCCCGACGCGCGGAAGGCCTTCACCGCGTCCCGCAGCTCCTGAACCTGCGCCGCGCTGCCCGGCTGCCCGATTCGCACCACCAGCGACTTCACCCGGGGGTCCGTGGCGGCCTTCTCCAGGCCCTCCACCACGTCCCTCAGCGACGTGGGCTCCTCGCCGAAGGCGCCCGCCAGGGACGTGTCCAGCGTGTACTCCGGCAGCGGCTCCTTCAGGTCCAGCTCCAGCACCAGGTTGGACGGCACACCCGGCTTGCTCGATGCCGCGAGCATCAGCAGCCCCACCACACCCACCACGAAGAGGATGGACAGCGCTCCAATGAAGGCCAGCGCGCCAATGAAGAAGCGTTTCATCCGAGAGGACTCCTGGTGCCCAAGTACCCGAGGGGCATTCCCCCATCATCAGGCGGCCTACCATCAACGCGCGCGTCCGACGACGCTTGCGTGCGATGCATTGATGGACGGCGGACGGGGAGGCAGGGCCCGCCCGTCCTGGTGGCCGGTGGGCGGGCCGGCACCCGGGCCCGGGCGAGGGCCGCCGCGGTGCACACCGTCCTTCTTGGAGCCAGGGGAACCAGGGGCCTCTGGCCCCGGGAGGCATGGGATGCAGAAGCGACGGTTGGGCAATTCCGACATGGACCTCACCGCGCTGGGGTTTGGCGCGTGGGCCATTGGAGGGGGCGGCTGGGCGTTCGCCTGGGGCGCGCAGGATGACGCGCAGTCCATTGAAGCCATTCAGCGCGCGTTGGATTCGGGCATCAACTGGGTCGACACGGCGGCGGTGTATGGGTTTGGGCACTCCGAGGACGTGGTGTCCCGGGCGCTGAAGGGCCGGGACAAGCGCCCGTATGTCTTCACCAAGTGCGGGATGGTCTGGGATGAGCAGGGCAAGGTCAGCCGCGGGTTGAGAGCGGACTCGGTGCGCAAGGAGTGTGAGGCGTCCCTGCGCCGGCTGAAGGTGGATGCCATTGATTTGTATCAGGTGCACTGGCCGGTGGAGGACGGGGCGGAGCTTGAAGAGGGATGGACGGCGCTGGCGGAGCTGCAACGGCAGGGCAAGGTGCGCTGGCTGGGTGTGTCCAACTTCAATGTCTCGCAGCTGGAGCGGGTGCGGCGCATTGCTCCGGTGACGTCATTGCAGCCGCCTTATTCGATCATCCACAGTGACATCGAGGACGACCTGCTGCCCTACTGCCAGACGCAGGGCATTGGGGTGATTGTGTATTCACCCATGGCGTCCGGGCTTCTAACGGGGGCAATGACACGCGAACGCATCCTGGCGATGCCAGACGACGACTGGCGCCGCGGCAGCGAGGACTTCCAGGAGCCGAAGCTGTCGCATCACCTGTCGTTGGTGGAGCGCATGCGTGAGGTGGGCGCGCGGCATGGGCGTTCCCCGGCGGAGGTGGCCCTTGCCTGGACGCTGCGGGGGCCGGCCGTCACCGGCGCCATCGTGGGGGCGCGCAGCGCGAAGCAGGTGGAGGGCTTCATCCAGGCGGGGGACTTCCGGCTGACGTCCGAGGAGGTCCGCGAGGTGGAGGAGGTCCTGGGGTCCGGATCCGCGATGGCGCCCGGGGGCATCTACGCCTGAGGGATTTGGAGTGGGGGCTCAGTGCTCCCCTGCTCCGCCCACGGACTGCTCCAGGGCATAGATGCGCTGGTGGTTGGAGGCCTGGGCTTCCGCGAGCTGGTGGATGGCGCGGCCTGCCTGCTCAATCATCCGGCCATGGGTGCTCTTGAGCCCACCGACTTCACGTGTCAGGGCCGAAACCTGCGTGGTGAGGCTGTCCATGTTCTCGCGAAGCGATCCGACCTGCTGGTGAAGCAAGCCCATCTGTTCGTAGAGAGTCCCGGTGTGCTTGAAGAGCACGTTCATGTTCGCGGAAAGCCGCGCGGCCTCCTGGTTGACGGCCAGGATCGCCGCATCCGTCCGCGCGTACTGCTCCTTCGCCTCCCCCTGCATCTCGCGGAACTCATGCAGCAACTGCAGCACCATGTCCCCGCCCATTGTCTTCGCCATTCCGTTCCCTCCCTGGTGACGCGCGAGTCTCCTTCCAACCCATCCTGACATCGGATCCGCGCCAGGATACATGACGACCTGTGAGGTTGGAAGCGCTGGACAGGACCTATGACGGTCCATGGGTGTCCCTGGGTGGACGCCTGCCCGGGGGGTTCGGGTTTCTCGGGATGGGAGGACCCGGTGGAGCGGTTAGAAGTCCCGTGCCTACTCCTTCGCACCCCGAGAACCGCATGACGCGTCGTACCCCGCTCGCCCTGCTGGCTGTCCTGCTCGTGGCGGCCCCGCCCGTGTGGGCCCGGGCCCCGGCTCCCCTTCCGAAACCCGCTGCCTCCTCGACCGCGCGCGCTCAGACGAAGCCGGCCGCCCTGGCTCCCGTCGCGAGCGTCGAGGGCATCACCGAATACCGCCTGCCCAATGGCCTGCGCGTCCTGCTCTTCCCGGACCCCACCAAGGCCACCGTCACCGTCAACGTCACCTACCTCGTGGGCAGCAAGCACGAAGGCTACGGCGAGACGGGCATGGCGCACCTGCTCGAACACCTGATGTTCAAGGGCACGCCCACCACCCCCAACGTGCCCCAGGCCCTCACCGAACGCGGCGCGCGCCCCAACGGCACCACCTGGCTGGACCGCACCAACTACTACGAGACCCTGCCCGCGTCGGACGACAACCTGTCCTGGGCGCTCGCCTTCGAGGCGGACCGCATGGTCCACAGCTTCATCGCGAAGAAGGACCTGGACAGCGAGATGACCGTGGTGCGCAACGAGTTCGAGTCCGGCGAGAACGACCCCCGCGGCATCCTCTTCAAGCGCACCATGAGCGCCGCGTACCGCTGGCACAACTACGGCAAGGCCACCATCGGCGCGAAGGCGGACCTGGAGAACGTGCCCATCGACCGGCTCCAGGCCTTCTACCGGCGCTACTACCGCCCCGACAACGCGACGCTCGTCATCGCCGGCCGCTTCCAGCCGGAGAAGGCCCTGTCGCTCGTGCAGTCCACGTTCGGCAAGCTCCAGAAGCCCGCGGATCCGGTGCCCGTCACGTACACCCAGGAGCCTACCCAGGACGGTGAGCGCGAAATCACGCTGCGCCGCGTGGGCGACAACCAGCTGATCTCCAGCGTCTACCACGTGCCCGAGGGCGCCCACCCCGACTTCGCCGCCATCGACGTGCTCACCCAGGTGCTGGGCGACGTGCCGTCCGGCCGCCTCTACAAGGCGCTCGTGGAGACGAAGAAGGCCTCGCGCGCGGGCGCGTTCAACTTCCAGCTGCGCGACCCGGGCGTCATCGGCTTCAGCACGGAGGCCCGCCAGGATCAGCCCCTGCCCCCCGTGCGTGAGGCGCTGATCAAGACCGTGGAGGAGGCCTCCCGCACGCCCTTCACCGACGAGGAGGTGAACCGCGCGAAGACGGCCCTCGCGAAGCAGACGGAGCTCCTGCTCAACAACTCCGAGCGCGCCGCCATCCTCCTGTCCGAGTGGGCCGCCGTGGGCGACTGGCGCCTGCTCTTCCTGCACCGCGACCGCATCGAGGCCGTCACGCCCGCGGACGTCACCCGCGTGGCCGCCGCGTACCTCAAGAGCTCCAACCGCACCCTGGGCACCTTCGTGCCCACGCCCAAGCCGGACCGCTCGGAGCTGCCGCCCGCGGTGGACGTGGCGAAGATGGTGGACGGCTACCAGGGCAAGGCCGCTGTCGCCCAGGGCGAGGCCTTCGACCCCTCCCCCGCCAACATCGAGTCGCGCGTGCAGCGCGGCGAGCTGGCCAACGGCGTGAAGTACGCGCTGCTGCCCAAGAAGACGCGCGGTGAGATGGTCAACCTGGCGCTGGACCTGCGCTGGGGCACCGCGGAGGCCGTGAACGGCAAGCTGCCCGCTGCCTCCTACGCCGGCGGCATGCTGATGCGCGGCACGAAGAAGCACACCCGCCAGCAGCTCTACGACGCGCTCGACAAGCTCAAGGCCCGCGTGGGCATGGACGGCGGCGCGATGGGCGCCAGCGTCTCCATCGAGTGCCCTCGCGCGAGCCTCCCGGAGGTCCTCAAGCTGGTGGCCGAAGTGCTGCGCGAGCCCGCCTTCGACGCGAAGGAGTTCGCGCTCCTCAAGCAGGAGCGGCTGGCCTCGCTGGAGTCGCAGCGCAGCGAGCCGCAGCCCCAGGGCAGCATCGCGTTCTGGCGCGTGCTGAGCTCGCACTACCCCAAGGGCCACCCGTATTACATCTCCTCGCTGGAGGAGCGCCTGGCCGACGCGAAGGCCGTCACGCTGGAGCAGGCGCGCGACTTCCACCGCCAGTTCTACGGCGCCTCGCGCGGGGAGCTCGCGGTGGTGGGTGACTTCGACGCGAAGGAGATCACCTCGCTCGTGGGCACCCTGCTCGACGGCTGGAAGAGCCCGGTCCCCTACGCGCGCGTGCCTCGCACGTTCCAGGCCGTGGCCCCGAAGTCCGTGGTGCTGGAGACGCCGGACAAGGCCAACGCGTACTTCCTCGCGGGCCAGCTGCTCCAGCTGCGCGACGACCATGCGGACTGGCCCGGCGTGATGATGGGCAACTTCATGCTGGGCGGCGGCTTCCTCAACTCGCGGCTGGCCACGCGCGTGCGCCAGCAGGACGGCCTGTCCTATGGCGTGGGCAGCAGCGTGTCCGTCGAGGAGCTGGACTCGGTGGGCTGGTTCCTCACCTACGCCATCTACGCGCCGCAGAACGCCCAGAAGCTGGAGGCCGCCATGCGCGACGAGGTCACTCGCGCCGTGCAGAAGGGCTTCACGCCGCAGGAGCTGGACAAGGCGCGCGCGGGCCTCCTGGAGTACCGCCAGTCCGCTCGCGCGCAGGACAGCAACCTGGCGCAGCAGCTGGTAGACGGCCTGTACCTGGGGCGCACGCTCGCGTTCGACGCGGCCGTGGAGGCGAAGCTCCAGAAGCTGACCCCCGAGGACGTGCGCAAGGCCCTGTCCAATCACGTGGACTTCAGCAAGGCGACCTTCGTGCGCGCGGGTGACTTCGCGAACGCCGCCAAGCAGCAGGCCCCGGCGCCGGCCAAGGCGACCGCGGCTCCGTAAAGCCGTGTCTGTCATTGGGCATGGGCGCTAGAGTCCGCCCATGCCCGTGCAACTGGTGGAAGGCGACCTGCTGGATCAGCCGGTGGACGCCATCGTCAACGCGTGGAACCGGAACATCATCCCCTGGTGGCTGCTGTTGCCGCAGGGGGTGTCCGGGGCCATCAAGCGCCGGGGCGGTACGGCGCCGTTCCGTGAGCTGGCGCGCGTGGGGCCCATGCCGCTGGGCTCGGCGGTGGTGACCAGGCCGGGGCGCCTGCCCTTCAAGGGCATCATCCACGTCGCGGGCATCAACATGCTCTGGCGTGCTTCCGCGCGGTCCATCCAGGACTCGGTGCGAAACGCGCTGGCGCGGGCCACCGAGCACGGCTTCCGCTCCCTGGCGTTCCCCATCATTGGCGCGGGCTCCGGGAGCTTCAACGAGGACCGCGCGCTGGAGCTGATGCGCGAGGCCCTGGGGGACGCCCCCGATTTCGACGTGCGCGTGGTGCGCTTCCGCCGTTAGACGAGCGCACCTCTTCACACGCGAAGCGAGGGTGACATGATCGACCTGTACACGTGGGGCACGCCGAACGGCTTCAAGGTCTCCGTGGCTCTGGAGGAACTGGCGCTGCCATACACCGTGCACGCGCTGGACATCTCCACCGGCGTGCAGAAGCAGCCCGCGTTCCTGGCCATCAACCCGAATGGCCGCATCCCCGCCATCGTGGACCGCTCGGAGGGCGACTTCGCCGTCTTCGAATCCGGCGCCATCCTCATCTACCTGGCTGAGAAGACGGGCAAGCTGATGCCCACGGACGCGAAGGGCCGCTCGCGAGTCATCCAGTGGCTGATGTTCCAGATGGGCGGCGTGGGCCCCATGCAGGGGCAGGCCAACGTCTTCTTCCGCTACTTCCCGGAGAAGCTTCAGCCCGCCATCGACCGGTACCAGAACGAGACGCGCCGCCTGTACACGGTGCTGGAGAGCCGGCTGAAGGACCACGAGTACCTGGCCGGGGACTACAGCATCGCGGACATCGCGAACTGGGCGTGGGTGCGCTCGCACGAGTGGGCGGGCGTGTCCGTGGACGGGCTGCCGGGCGTGCAGCGGTGGCTGGCCTCCATCGAGAACCGGCCCGCGGCGCAGCGCGGACTGGATGTGCCCACTCCGCGCAAGCAGGAGGACGCACGGACCGCCGCGCAGCGCATCGAGGGCGCTCGCGGGCTCATCCAGCGCTGAAGCGCCCTCCCCTCCCCTGCCCCGTCATGGACCCGGACATCCGTCTCGGGCGTGCGCATGATGGGGCCGTTCAAGGCTCCTGAATCGGGAGCCCGGGGAGTGGATGACATGGAAGTGGTGCGGAGCCTGGGCCGGTGGGCCGGACTGTGTCTGGCATTGGGACTGTGGGGCGCGTGCACGCCGAGCGGCGGCACCGTGCGCGCGTCGCGGGACAACGTGGCGCTGGATGGCTGCGCGCCGGCCACGTGCTCGCAGGCGATGGTGGCCTGTGGCCGGACGCCGGACGGGTGTGGCGGCTTCATCGACTGCGGCGACTGTCAGGCCGGCACGTGCACCGAGGGCCGCTGCGTGGCCCCGCCCGTTCCCGCCGAGCCGAAGAAGGAACCCACCGGCCCCATCAGCACCTGCAGCCCCGGGTGCAAACCCAACGAGTCCTGCGTGGACGACCGCTGCGTCTGCCAGCGCTCGACGTGCGCCTCGCTGGGGCTGAAGTGCGGCACCGCGAACGATGGCTGCGGCGGCGTGGTGCAGTGCGGCGCGTGCGTGCCGGCGTGCCGCCCGGACGAGATGGAGTGCTGCGGCGCGTGCATCCCCAAGTCCGACGGGCGCTGCCCGGAGAACGTGCACTGCCCCAGCCGGTCGAATCCCCTCCCCACCCGCTGACGCCGGGCGGTTTCCGGGCCCGGGTGAAGGGCCCGGCACCGGGAATGTCAGACCCCCCCGCTATACCCTTCCCCGTCGCGCACACGGAGGGTCCGCCGGCCTCGCTGGTTCGAGTCCGAGAGCCCCATGCGCCCTCACCGCATGGGCCGCTTTCCGGCCCCCGTGTGTGCGACGCCATGTGAAGGCACGAGGTCCGGGGGACTCGTGCGGGCAAGGTCCCATGGATGCCATCGCCGTCGAAGGGCCAGAGACGCCACCGGTGTGTCAGGCGCGTCCTTGACGGATCCACGATGACTGGTGCGCGCGAGGCGGGCGGCGTTGTTACCCCTCCCACTGCCCGCCTCGCGTGCTCCCAAACTTGGCCGGGCCATGTCTGTGTTTGGGCCACGGCCCAGGCCGGGGAGGAACCAGCCGGGTGGACGGTGTCCCCAGGGTCGGCTTGCCACGGACGCGCCGGGGCGTGATACCCCCCGGGACGCGATGGAACTCCGATACGACATCGTCGTGGTGGGCCTGGGCCACGCGGGCTGCGAGGCGGCGCTCGCGTGCGCTCGAATGGGCCTGTCCACCCTGGGCGTGACGCTCAAGCGCGAGCGCGCCGCCGTGATGAGCTGCAACCCCGCCGTGGGTGGCACCGCCAAGGGCCACCTGGTGCGTGAGCTGGATGCGCTCGGGGGACAGATGGGGCGCGCGGCGGACCTCGCGGGCACGCACGTCAAGGTCCTCAATCCCTCCAAGGGCCCCGCCGTGCAGGCCACTCGCGTCCTCTGCGACCGCGATGCCTACGCCGCAGGCATGCAGTCCTTCCTCTTCACCCAACCCAACCTCGCCGTGCTCGAAGGCGAAGTGGCCGCCGTCGTCGCGGAGGAGGGGAGGGTGAAGGGCGTGGTGCTGGGGGACGGCACGCACGTACTGGCCCGCGCGGTGCTCCTCACCACCGGCACCTTCCTTCGCGCGCTCATGCACGTGGGCGAGCAGAAGGAGGTCGGCGGCCGTCTGGGAGACGAAGCCGCGCGCGGCCTGTCGGAGTCGCTGCACGCGCTCGGCTTCACACTGGGCCGCTTCAAGACGGGCACGCCCGCGCGCCTGTCCCGGGACAGCATCGACTGGGACGCAGTCACGCCGCAGTCGGGGGACGTGGGCGTGCGGCCGTTCTCCTGGCGCACGCAGGTGGAGCAGGGCCTGCCGTTCCCGCGCCGGCCCTCCGTGATGTGCGGCCTCACCGCGACGACGGAGGCGACGCACCGGCTGCTGCGCGACAACCTGCACCGCTCGCCGCTGTTCCAGGGGGACATCGTGGGGCGAGGGCCCCGGTACTGCCCGTCGCTGGAGGACAAGGTGGTGCGCTTCGCCGCTCGCGAACGGCACCAGGTGTTCCTCGAACCGGAGGGGCCCACGTCGCCGCTCGTGTACCCGGCGGGCCTGTCCACCAGCATGCCCGCGGACGTGCAGCTGGAGTTCCTGCGCACCATCCCCGGCCTGTCCCGCGTGGAGGTGGTCCGCTACGGCTACGCGGTGGAGTACGACTACGCGCCGCCCACGCAGCTGCACCCCACGCTGGAGACGAAGGCCGTCGCGGGCCTGTTCTTCGCGGGCCAGCTCAACGGCACCTCCGGCTACGAGGAGGCCGCCTTCCAGGGCCTGTGGGCCGGCATCCAGGCGGCGCTCCAGGTGAAGGGCGAACCGGCGCTCGTCGTGGGTCGTGATGAAGCGCACGGCGCGGTGCTCGTGGATGACCTGGTGACGAAGGGCGTGGATGAACCGTTCCGCATGTTCACCAGCCGCTCCGAACACCGGCTCAAGCTGCGCGAGGGCAACGCGGACCTGCGGCTCGCGCGTCACGGACATCGCGTGGGGCTCCTGCCGAAGGAGGCCCTGGAGCGCGCGGAGGCCCGGGCCCAGGCGGTGACGGCGGAGGTCGCGCGGCTCAAGCGCTCCGGCCTGGCCATGCGGCTCAAGCGCCCGGAGGTGACGTACGCGCAGCTGGCGCAAGAGCGCGAGGACTTCCCGGCCCTCACCCCCGACGTCGCGGAGGAGGTGGAGGTGGAGGTGAAGTACGAGGGCTACATCGCCCAGGCCGCCCGGGCCGCGGCGCGCGAGGCGGAGGCGTCCGACCGCTGGCGCATCCCCGACACGTTCCGCTTCACGGACGTGCGCGGTCTGGGTACGGAGGCTGTGGAGAAGTTGTCCGCGCACCGGCCCGGGACGGTGGGGCAGGCTCGGCGGATTCCGGGCCTGACGCCCGCCGCGGTGTCCCTGCTCCTGGTCGCGCTCAAGCGGGGGCAGGGGCCGTCAAGTGATCAGGAACAGGGCTGTGGATAACGTGTGGATATTTCTGGGGATGAATTTCTCCTGAATGATTCCAAGGACTTGAAGGGCCCTTCGGGGTGGAGGTGTTGTGGATAACGCGCGGTTCGCAGATCAGCTGGCATCCGGATGCAGTGCGTTGGGAATCACCGTGGGACCGGACGTGGGACCCAAGCTCCAGCGGCTGATGGCGGAGCTCCTGAAGTGGAACGCGAAGGTGAACCTCACGGCCATCACCGCGCCGGAGGAGGTGCTGGAGAAGCACTTCCTGGACTCGCTCGCGGTGCTGCCGGAGGTGAAGGGCGCGACGTCGCTCCTGGACCTGGGCGCGGGCGCGGGCTTCCCCGGGCTGCCGCTCAAGCTGGAGCTGCCGGAGATGGGCGTGACGCTGGTGGACACGGTCGGCAAGAAGATCGCGTTCATCAAGGCCGCCGCCGCCAGCCTGGGCCTCGTCGGCGTGCGCGGACTGCACGCTCGGGCGGAAGGGAAGCCGGAGACGGAAGGGATTCCGCGCGCGCAGGTGCTCATCGCGCGAGCGTTCATGGACCTGCCGGACTGGCTGAACCTGGCGCCCGCGTACGTGGAGGAGGGTGGACGCGTAGTGGCGATGCTGGGCAAGCAGCAGACGGACGCGGAGCTCCAAGCGCGCGCGGCCGAGCGCAACCTGCGCGTGGTGTCCGCTCGGGCGTACCGGCTCCCGTTCTCCGGCGCCGAGCGTCAGGTCGCGGTGTTCTCGAAGCAGTAGGGGAGGGGAGGGCGGGTCGGGCTCCGGCTTCAGTGCGAGCCCATGCCCGCCGCCTGCTGCTGGATCTCCCGGAAGTGCTCCAGCACGTGCTCGAGCGCGTGCTCGGAGACGAAGTCGAGCCCCTGCATGGCACCCGCGGCGGCCGAGGCGGCGCGCTCGAACATGGCCTCCTCGTAGCCCTTCACGGCCCGGCTCCAGTCGGCATCCGCCGCGAGCGCGAGCCCCAGCTCCAGACCATCGAGCATCGCCATGTTCACGCCCTCGCCGGAGAAGGGCGGCATGACGTGGGCCGCGTCCCCGAGCAGCGTCACGCCCGGCCGGTGTGTCCACCGATGGCCCACGGGCAGCGCGACGATGGGGCGCGCGACGATGGTGTCGTTGCACGCGTCGATGAACGCGAGCAGGAACGGCGCCCATCCTGGGAGCAGCGCCTTGAGCTGTTCGCGGGCCCGGGCAGGGGAGGACGTGTCCACGAGCCCCTGCTGGAGCTGTGCCTCGGACACCCGGAACATGAAGTACGCGCGCACGTGGCCGTGGCTGCTGCGCTGGGCGATGAGTCCCTGGTTGTTCCCGATGACGGAGATCTTCCCGCGCGGGAGCAGCTTCGCGACCTCTGGATGCCGTGTGTCCACGTCGTCGATTTGCAGCTCGATGAAGAGCACGCCCGTGAAGGCCGGCGTCGCTGAGGACACGAGCGGACGGATCCTCGACCACGCGCCATCCGCGCCCACCACCAGGTCAAACTCGCCAATCGAACCCGCCGGCCCCACGACGCGGTAGCGCCCGTCGGGGAGCGGCTCCACGGAGGACACCTTGCTTCCCCAGCGGATCCGCTCCGCGGGGAGGCTGTCCAGCAGGAGTGAGCGCAGCTGCGTGCGGTCAATCTCTGGCCGGTCGCCGTCGCTCGCCTCGTTGTGTTGGAAGTGGAGCGTCCCCTGGGCGTCATAGATGGCGTCGCCCTGGTCGTCGTACCGGGCGACGGCCTTGAACTCCGCCTCCAGTCCGGCCTCGCGAAGCGCGCGCAGTCCGGAGTCGCCGTGCAGGTCCAGCGAACCTCCCTGGGGACGGGCGAGCGGGTGCTCATCCAACTCGAACACCGTGGCCGCGATGCCCCGTGTCTCCAGGACCCGCGCCAACGTCAGCCCACCCGGACCACCCCCGATGATTCCCACTGTCTTCGTAATGTGCATAGTGTGCTATGTAAATTGGGATGGGGCCTCATGCAACCCAAAGGGACTCCAGGTGGTGGGACACCAATCGAAGCGAAGTGGGTGCGGGTGGAGCAGCCGACGATGGCGGAGCTGCTGGCGCGCATGGAGCGCGATGGCGTGGTCCAGCGCGAACCCAATCCGGCGGACGCGCGCGGAAGCCTGACGTCGCTCACCTGCACGGCGCGACAGCGATGGCCGGAGGGGAAGGCGGCGCTGATGTCCGTGGAACAGGACGTGATGGCGGGCTTCAGCACGAAGGAGAAGGAGCAACGGGTGAGACTGCTTCAACGCGTGGTGGAGAACCTGAAGCGGTGACGCGGATCCGCGTCACGACGTGAGTGGATCCACGGTCGCTTCAGCGGTGCTCGGATCCATCGCACGGAGAAGCATCAGGGCCTCCCGTCTGAGTCGCACCGCGCGAACTTGTCCGACAGTCGGACAGGTTTGGAGCGCCCCGTCGGGAGGGGAGGGCACCTGGACCGTTCGCCTGAACGTCTGGGGTGGTCACGAACGTTCGCGGACGATGCGTGGAACGCGCGGTTCCGATGCCGCACGCGGATGGTTCGCCTAACGTGCCTCCGCGTGACGGACACCTCCCGCAGCTCCGGGCGCGTCGAACTCGCGCACTTCCTTCGCAGCCGCCGTGAGCGTTTGCATCCGGAGGAGGTGGGACTTCCCGCGGGTTCGCGGCGTCGCACGCCGGGCCTTCGCCGCGAGGAACTGGCGCGGCTCGCCGACGTGGGCGTCAGTTGGTACACGTGGCTGGAGCAGGGGAGGGACATCCACGTCTCCGAACCGCTGCTGGAGCGCCTGGTGGTCGCGCTCCGCCTGACGCCGACGGAACGTCTGCACCTCTTCGCGCTGGCGCACGGCCGGCCCGCGCCCCTGCCCGTGCGCTCTCCGGAGTCGGTCAGCGACGCGCTTCAACGGCTGCTCGATGCGCATCCCTTTCCGGCGCTCGTCTCCACCCGGCGGTGGGACATCATCGCGTGGAACGCGGCGGCGACGATCCTCTACGCGGACCTGGGACTTCCGGCCTCCTCGCCGGAGGAGCGCAACGGCTTGTGGGCGCTGTTCATGAATCCGGACCGGCGCGCGCGCATGCCCTCCTGGGAGGAGGCGGTGCGCCGAGCCGTGGCGGGATTCCGGATGGACGCCGCGAGGGCCGCGGACCGGTCGGAGTTCGACGCGCTGGTGGAGAAGCTCCAGGCCGCGAGCCCGGAGTTCGCGCGCCTCTGGCGTGAGCACGACGTGGTGGAGACCCCCTCCATGTTGAAGGTGCTCATCCTCCCGGAGCTGGGACCCATCGAGTTCGAGAACGTCACGCTCACGTACTCGGAACCCGATGGGCGGGAGCTGCGCGTGTCCTTCTATTCACCGCGTCCCGGTCCCAACCTGGAGCGCGCGCGGAAGCTGTTCCTGCGGACGTAGCGCGGATCCGCGAGCCGCGCGTCACGGGTTGAAGCGAACGCCGGTCCACGACTCGCTCGCGGACCACAACCGGTCGGCCCGCTTCGGATCCACGGCCCAGTCCTTCACGCCGCGCCGGATGGTGGCGTCGGCGGGCGCCATCACGGCGATGTCGACGTTCTCGCAGTAGACGCCGCCCTTGCCCGCGAGCTGGGGGCTGGTCGCGCACCAGACCGTGGTCGCTGCGCCCTGTTCCGGCGTCTTCAGCGGTTCGACCTTGTTGGAGTTCTCGATGGAGGCGCGGACCTCCTCCTCGGACATGGACCGGACCAGCTCCGTGAGGATGCCGCCGGGGTGGACGGCGAACGCGCGCACGCCGTGGGCCTCGCCGCGCGCATCCAGTCCGACAGCGAAGAGGATGTTCGCGGTCTTCGACTGACCGTAGGCGACCCACTTGTCGTAGGGGCGCTGCTGGAAGAAGGGGTCCTCGAAGTCGACGTCGGCGAAGAAGTGGCCGCGCGATGACAGGCACACCACGCGCGCGCCGTTCGCCTGCTTCAGCGCGGGCCAGAGCCGGGCGGTGAGCTGGAAGTGGCCCAGGTGGTTGGTGGCGAATTGGGACTCGAACCCGCGCGCGTCGCGGGTGAGCGGCGAGGCCATGATGCCCGCGTTGTTGATGAGCAGGTGCAGCGGCCGGCCGGACGCGATGAAGCGCGATGCGAACGCATCGATGGACGCCGGGTCGATGAGGTCCAACGGCTCCAACTCCACGCGCTCCAATCCAGCGAGCGCGGCGCGGGCCTTGTCGGGAGTCCGCGCGGGGACGATGACGGTGGCACCCGCGGCGTGGAGCGTGCGGGTGGTCTCCAGTCCGATGCCCGCGTAGCCGCCGGTCACGATGGCGACAGTGCCATCGAGCCGGGTGTTGCCCAGCGCCTCGCGTGCGGTGGTGGTCGCGCTGAAGCCGGAGTTCAGGGGCTGCTGTTTCGTGGTCATGGGCACAGGGTGCAGGCCCGAGGTCCGCGCGAAAAGAGCGTCAATTCATCCTATGTCTGGCACCACCCGGATGCGGATCCGGGAAGGGGAGGGCAGCGCATGGACGCGGTGAAGCTGCGGGTCGCGAGGCCGACACGGGACCTGGATGCGGTGGTGCGCTTCTACCGGGACGGGTTGGGCTTCGAGGTGCTCGGAGGATTCGAAGACCATGCCGGGTTCGACGGCGTGATGCTGGGACATGCGGGTGCGCCGTATCACCTGGAGTTCACGGTGGAGCGCGGACACGAAGCGCCGCGAGCTCCGTCCGAAGACCACCTCCTGGTGTTCTACGTGCCGGACCCGGAAGCGTGGGCAGCGCGAGTCCACCGCATGGAGACCGCGGGCTTCGCGCCGGTGCCATCACGCAATCCGTACTGGGACGCGAACGGAAGGACCTTCGAGGATCCGGACGGCTACCGCGTCGTGCTTCAGCAAGCCGCCTGGTCACGCTGAACGGCGAAGCGCGGCGGCGCATGTTCCACGTGGAACGTCCAAGGCGGAGTCGCCCGGATGCGTTCGCGGGTCATGAGGCTCCGCGTTCCACGTGGAACACGTGCGCGAGTTCAGCCGCGTGATGAATCGAAGTTCGGGACCGTCGCCGTGAAACGCGGCATCGGTCTGAGCCACGGAGCTCCATGCGGATGAAACGCATGCCCGAAGTTGTGGCGCGAAAGCGCATGCGGACCGGACTCCCTGCCGCGGCGTTGGGAGGCCTCCTGTTCCACGTGGAACGTCTGAAGCGGAGTCGCTCGGAGGCGTTCGTTGCTCATGAGGCTCCGCGTTCCACGTGGAACATGTTCACGGCGAGAGGCTCGAAGCGGAACGCGGACGCACGTGATGCCCATGTTCCACGTGGAACACGCGCTGCCTGAAGGTCCCGCGGATGGACCCGAAGGTCGATGCGGTTGAGTCCTGGCTGAGCATCACAAGAAGCCGCGTGAAAGCCCGCTCACGAAGGACCGGACTCACGTCGTTGTTCGCGCATGGGCATGCACGTGGGCCCGCGTCGCGCCGCGGCTTCGGGTCCAGGCATCCGCATGCGCGGGGCTTTGAGGTCATGAGCCTCCGCCCACCACCGGATCCGATGCGTGATGGGCTGCGCTGAAAGAGATGAAGCGATGGAGGCACGGGCTGAGTGGCCGACCGGTGTTCCACGTGGAACACGGCCGGCCTCCGGTCCGCGTGTGGAGGCGCTGACGAACAAGCGTTGAAGCGGCACGCGGTTGTTCGTTGTGTCGGTTAACCGTGGCTGACCTGAAGCGCTTGATGGGGAGAAGGGGAGGGGAGCCGGCGCTCATGCGGCTTCGCATGTTCCACGTGGAACACGCTCCAAGAAGGGGCTCCCCTGGTTGCTCGGACTGCGGCCGTCAGCGTGAGGGACAGCGCATCGGACGTGCTGTTGGGTGATGAGGAAGGGAGCGCATGAACGGCTCCGCATCAGGCGCGCATCACGGCGGTGCGCGGACCCTTGGGTGCCGGATCCGGACAGGCATCCATGCGCTGATTCATGGATGGCGGATGCGAAGCGCGGTGGATGAAAGGGAGCCCCAGGCTGGTTGCTCCTTCCCCAACCACGGCTCGAATCGCGCGTGCCGGAAGTGGTTCAGACACTTCCACTTCGCGGCCTCCATGACGTGTTCCACGTGGAACGTCCCGGCATGGATGCGGCGCTTGAAGTGAGCAACGCGCTCAACGAGCAGTAGTGGGTTCAGTGCGTGGAGGAGCGCATGAGGGACGGCGTGTTCCACGTGGAACGTCCCGTTGGATCCACTGCCTTGAGGCGCCGTGTTCATGAACAGCGCGGGACCGGTCGTCGCCTGCACGTGTTCGCGGATGCGTGAGCGTGTTCCACGTGGAACCTCATGGGGGATGCAGTCCCTGCCGGAAGCACGGTCCGCATGAAGCGCTGAAGGTTCTTCCGCAGCGCAGGCGCGTGACGGCTCGCGCGTGTTCCACGTGGAACGGCCCGCGTGGATCCACTGCCCGAGCATGGTCAGACCCCTGCGGCTTCTGGACCGAGCTTCCACCTGCCCGTGTTCGCGGATGCGTGAGCGTGTTCCACGTGGAACGTCCCGCGTGGGAACCAACAGGCCGGGCAGAAGGGGTTCACGTCAGATGCTGGACCGAGGCTCGCCGCATGCGCGCGAGATGGCGTGAGCGTGTTCCACGTGGAACGAGCCGCACGGGCCTGTCGCTTTGAGGTGGCGCCGTTGTCCGTGATGGATGCCGGGCCTTCCTTCGCGCATGTGCTCGCGACCGCATGCGCGTGTTCCACGTGGAACGGGCTGGCCTGTGTTGGGCCGTGGCTTGGAACCGTCGTTGTCCGCGCCAGAAGCCGGACCTCCTTTCGCGCCGTCTGTTCGAAACGGCGTGGCGTGGTCCGCCTGAAGCAGCGGCGCTGGACCGCGGACTCGGGCTGATGGGGTCCACGCGAGATGCCGCGCTCCGCATCGTGTGCTCGCCACCGCGTGAGCGTGTTCCACGTGGAACCTGCCGGCGCAGGCGCGCGGCCTTTGGGTTGGCGCGGTCCGCGAAACGCGAAGGACCGTTCTTCCGCATGGCGGCGCTCGCATCCGCGGGCGGTCGTTCATGCCGAGCGACTCGTCTTCAAGGCACCGCTCGATTCGCGCGGGGTTCGTGAGAAGCGGCAGTCCGGTCCGTTCGCGTCGCGCCGCTCACTCCACGGATGCGGCTACGGAAACGCCTGGCGTGGCGGCTTCGATGGGCGTGGTTCGCGAAAAGCGGAGGGAGCGTTCTTTCGCGGCGTGGTGCTCGCAACGGCATGGCGCGTGTTCCACGTGGAACGGCTGGCGGTCGTGGCTGGGACCACCGCATCCCATGGACTCGTCACCGGATGGGGCTCGGCCGGGAACCCGGTGCCTCGACACATGTCGCGTGACGCGCTCCCCATCAAGCGCGGCTCCAGGTCCGAAGCCGGCGACGTGTGGCCGGTGGTGCCGGTGCCTCCGATGACGGTTCGCTGTGGAGGTCCGTGGGCCGCATCGCCCGGTCGACGCCACGAACCCAGGCATCGCATCCACGGTCCGCGTGCATGCCAGACCGATGATGGACGCCGTGCTTCGCGGCGGTTCGTGCATCCCATGCGGTGCGCCGCACGAACCGCCAACTCACGACCCGAGGCCGACATGGCGGAGCAGTTGGCGCCGATGCGCGTTCCACGTGAAACGACCGTCGCGGCCGGCATGAAGTGGCGGCGGTCTTGGGATGGCGGCACTGCGCATGGCGGCTCGGTTCCGCGAAGGCGCCTGGCGGAACGTCGCATCCGGCTGACGCGTCGAACCGGATGCCATCCGGCGCGCACCGCGAACCGCGTGGCGTTCACGGGTCCCATCCATGAACGTGGCCCGGACGCTCATCAGGCCCGGCACCCACGGCGCTCCATGTGCTCCGCGGAGGTGGACCTCGCGCGGAGGGCATCACCCGGATGGCTGGGGCGTGTCGGCCGCGCATGAGCATCGACCCCGGTTCAGCGGCGAGCTTGAGAAGGCCTCGCGGCCAGGGACTGACCACGACACCTCCGCCCGCGCGAACGCCCACCGTGGTTCAACGGCGCGCTCGCGCTGCGTCCACGCCACCGCGAATCCGGAACCCACGACCCGAAGTCGCCGGACCAGAACGCGGACTCGCGCGGCGACCTCAGCTCAGAACCGGCGCCCACTCCGCCGCGCCCAAACGTGAACTCGAACCGGACGCCGTGCCCGAACGCGTGAACCGAATCGCCGCACCAGTTCGCGCGAAATCCACCCGCCGCACGGACCCACGAAGCCCCGACCCGTTCCACGCGAAACGCCGGACCCGCGAACCGCGTGAAGCCGCCACCACGAACTCGCCGCGCGCGACCCCCTGAAAAACCCAACACCCTTCCGCCCCGCACGGAATCGGCCTCCCGAAAGCAGCCGAGCAGGCACACGCAGCCACCCCCATCCGCGCGAATTCCCACCATCCACGGGCCCCCGAGCGAGGGACCGGGCAGGGCTCCCATCCCACCTTGGATGGGAAATTGATCCGTCCTCGAACCCCGTGCTAGCTGCCTGATCAGGCTCCGATTCGCGCGCACGTCCGCGCGAACCGCGGGCGGGGCTCTGGCGTCAGCCGGGGCGAGAGAGGATGGGCCACGTGGGTCGTATCATCTGCATCTCCAACCAGAAGGGCGGCGTGGGTAAGACCACCACCGCCATCAACCTCGCAGCGAGCCTCGCCTCCGCGGAGCGCCGCACCCTGCTGGTGGACATGGACCCCCAGGGCAACGCCGGCAGCGGCCTGGGCCTCAAGCGCGAGAACCTCACCGGCACCGTCTACGACGCACTCCTCGGCGGCCGTCCCGCTTCGGAACTGATCCACCCCACCGAGCTGCGCTTCCTCCAGGTCATCCCCGCCACGCCCGACCTCACCGGCGCGGAAGTCGAACTCGTCAACCAGGAGCGCCGCGAGTTCCGCCTTCGCGAAGCCCTGCTGCCGCTCAAGGACAAGTACGACTACATCATCATCGACTGTCCGCCCTCGCTCGGCCTGCTCACGCTCAACGCGCTGGTGACCGCGGACTCCGTCCTCATCCCGCTCCAGTGCGAGTACTACGCGCTGGAAGGTCTGTCCCAGCTCACGCACACCATCGACCTGGTCAAGCAGGGGCTCAACCCCTCGCTGAAGATGGAGGGCATCCTCCTGACCATGTTCGACGCGCGCGCCAACATCGCCCACCAGGTCGTGGACGAGGTGCGCGGCTACTTCAAGGACCAGGTCTTCCAGGCCGTCGTGCCGCGCAACGTGCGCCTGTCCGAGTGCCCGTCCTTCGGCAAGCCGATCATCCTGTACGACATCAAGTCCAAGGGCTGCGAGAGCTACCTGGCCCTGGGCCGCGAGCTGATGCGCCGGGACTCCCCCAAGCCGTCCAAGCGCCGGGTCGCCTGACCGGCCGCCTCCTTAATAGAGCGATGTGAATGGTGGGACCGGGTGCCCGGTTCGCCGTGAAGCACTCAAGGCCCATGCGCGCCGGCCCCTCGCCGGCGCGGGAGTTCCCAACCGCCGTGCAGAAGAACGCAGACACCCAGAAGCGCGCCCTGGGCCGGGGCCTGTCCGCCCTCATCCCCCAGGCCGCCCCCGC
>NZ_RAWN01000361.1:0-4405 GCF_003668895.1 Corallococcus sp. AB045 | reverse complement strand
GGTGGGGCTTCGGGAGCGGGCCTGCCGGGTTCGCTCCAGGACTCGTCGGGGGTCGCGCTCCGGGGAGGCGGACTGGACGTCTGGGCCCGGGCGGAGAGGGCCGGCGCCAGGGCCAGGAGCGACAGGCTGAGGAGACCGGGGAAGCGCATGGTGGAAGAAGGCAGGCAGCCTAGCCCACGCTCCGGCCGTGAACGAGGTCGGCCTGCCCGGCCTCTCCCCCGCCATCCGGTCGCGTCCGGAAAGCGGCAGCCGCGCCACAATGCTGATGACGGGGGCCGGGCACGGTCTACCATCCGCGCCGCGCGCATGGCGTCGGTGAGGAGAGCCAACGGGATGAGGGTCGGACGGGGTGCACTGCTGATGGCGCTCGCCCTGGGCGCGTGCAGCAGGCCCGGTGCGGGCACGGACGCGTCGGACGCGGGGCCCATCGGGCTGCCGGGACGGCCGTCCACGCTGACGGTGCCCTCGTGCGAGGAACTGCTGCCGGCGGACCTGCGCGACCTGACCCTGAATGGCTTCACGATGAAGGAGGAGCGCGCGTGTCCCACGTGCGGGCCCGTGTGTTCGCTGCGTTCGGCGGCGCTGGCGGACCTGTCCGTGTCGGTGGCGTATGACTGCCAGCCGACCTACGCGAACGCGGATGTGCGCGCGCTGCTCGCGCCCACGTTGAACGCGGGCGGTGAGGAGATTCCGGCGCTGGGCCGCGCCGCCGCGCGCCGCAACCCCGTGCAGGGCATGACGCAGGTGGTGGCGTGGGATGACGACGCGCCGTGTGTCGTGGTCGTGACCTGGCTGGGGGACGACCCCGACCGTGCGATGGACGTGGCCCGGCTCGCGGTGACGTCGAATCACGGCGTGGTGGATTCGACGGCGGACGCGGGCACGGAGCTTCCGGCCGACGCAGGGGGCCGCCTCCTCCTGGATGCGCCGCTGGAGCCGCTGGACAGCCTTACCGCGCCGCGCGCGGGCTCACCGGACCGGCTCTCCGCGCCTCCGGGCTCCGTGACTCCGGCTCCGCCAAAGCCCGCGGCGCGGTGAACGGCCCCACTCAGTAAGGCCACTTCGCGATGGCATAGGCATGAGTGGCCTTGTGATTGAGCCACACGAGCAGCAGCGCCACCGTCCAGCGCAACGCCTTCGGACGCGTGGCCAGCCAGTCGCCCGCGACGAACATGACCGGGAAGAGCACCGCGCCAAAGCGGAAGGCATTTCCCAGGTCACCTTGGGGCAGCATCACCAGGAGCGACAACAGGACATAGAGGCCCAGGGCCCGGTCGCGGCGCCACAACATCACCCCGAACACCAGCCACGCGGCCCCGAAGACGTTCCGCAGCACCAGCCAGCCGTTGAATCCCTTGTGCCAGGGGTTGCCGAACCACAGTCCCCGGACGGCGCCCCAGAGGGAGTCCACGTGATTCCACTCCCGCTGGGCCTTCAAGAACATGAAGGGGTCACCGGAGCGGCTCCACTCGAAGACGAGCAACCCTCCGAACGCCACCAGCGCCATGCACCCCATGAAGCCGAAGCGCACGATGCGCTCGCGCCACGACGGCTCGCGCATGGCGGCCAGGAGCGCGGCGGCGATCGCCACGAAGCAACCCTGGTTCCGGGTGAAGATGCAGAGTGAAACCAGCACGGCGGAGGGCAGGAGCTGCCCACGCGAGGCACACACCAGGGCCCCGAACGACAGGAGCAGGAAGAGCCCCTCCGTGTGGTGCGAGTGGAGCGCGAAGCTGGCGGGACCGTAGAGGAAGACGAACCACCCCCAAGGCGTCCGGGCCGTCATCCCTTCGCGCTGCGGCCCCTGCCGCGACTGGTGGGTGTTCCACGCGACGAAGCCCAGCAGGCAGGCCGTGGACAGGGCCGCGCCGACGACCTGGGGCGGCAGCGTGCCCCCCAGCCCCTGCCGCACCAGCCAGACCAGGCCCGGGTACAGCGGCAGGAAGGCCCAGAGAGGCCATGAGTAGCCCTCCAGGACCAGCGTGCTGTAGTGGTGCGAGTCCCAGCGATCCAACACCAGGAGCAGTGGGAGGTCCCGGCGCCAGGCCGTCCAGGCCCAGAGCCCGAAGTGGTGGACCAGCAGCACCACCACGAGCCCCCAGGGCGACGGCGCGAACTTGAGACGGAGCTGACCCGCCGCCTGCGAGGAGGGACCCATGAACGAGGGTCTTCATGCCCGCGCGGCAGTGCTCAAGCAAGAACCCTGCGCGGCGCGGCCATCTCCAGAGGCAATGGCCGCGCTGGTGCGGTTCGCTTCTTCCGCTACAGCGTCTCCAGGTACGCCACCAGGTCGTCCACGTCCGCGTCGGACAGCCCCGCCGTCGTGCCGTGCAGGTTCGACTCGCGGCCGTTCAGCAGGCGGGCCTTGAGCGTGGGCGCGCTGCCGTCATGCAGGTACGGCGCGGTGCGGCCCACGCCCAGCAGCGACGGCGTGTTGAGCCCCGCCTCGATGACCGCCGCCGCGTCCCGCAGCACGCCCGAGAGCACGAACGTGCCCACGTCCACGTTGCGGTTGTCCGTGAGCGCCGCGCCCGTGTGGCACGTGTCGCACTTCGCCTGCGTGAAGAGGGCAGCCCCGCGCGCCTGGGACTCGGTCAGCGGCTCGCCCCGGGACACGTTGTCCGGCGCGGGGATGGCGTCGATGAACGCTCCCAGCTTCGCCACCGTGTCCTCGTTCAGCACCTGGCCGCCCATGCGGTCCTTCACCGTGGCGTTCATGAAGTCCCCCAGCGCGGAGAACTCACCGCTCCAGTGGAACGGCGCCGTCGCCGTGGTCATGCGCCCCGCCAGACTGGGCGTCTGGCGCGGCCCGTCCGGGAAGCCCCAAACGTGGCCGTCCTCGCGGCCCTCCAGGTGGCACGACGCGCAGGACACCGCCACGGCCGGGCTGGTCATCCGCGCATCCACCGCGCTGAAGAACAACCGCCGGCCCTCCGCCGCCATCGGAGACAGCGTGTCGCCCGCGATGACCAGACGCTCGCCCTCCTCGTTGATGTCGCCCCATTCATTGCCGCTGGAGCCCAGCGTGCTGACCGTGTGGTCGAACGCGTTGTAGACGTACGCCTTGCGCCCGTCCCGCGTGAGCGCGATGCCGTTGGGGCCCGCCCCCACGGCCACCAGCTGCCGCACCGGGCTCGTCTCATTCACCAGGTCCGAACCGGAGCGGCGCCACGAGGGCAGGATGGCCACGTTGTTCGAGTCCTGGTTCACCAGGAACAGCCACGCGCCCGTGGGGTCCACCACCGCCGCCACCGGCCCCTGCAGGGGCGTTTCGAACAAGGGGCTCGCGATGAGCGACGTGGGGTAGTCCGGCTTCTCCTCCGGCGGCGGCTTGCACTCGTCCAGGTCGTCCACCACCGGGCGGGGCGCTTCGTCCTCCGCGTCGAAGGTGATGAGGCCCGCGGCCACCACGCCGCCACCGGCCGCCGCGCCGCAGGGCGTCCCGCCGCCGTACATGGACTCCCCCGGATTGGGCCCGCGGCCGTCCACGGGCCCGCCCAAGGGGTCTTCGCGCGACCACAGCACCGGCGCGAAGAGGCGCCGTCCGTCCGGAGCGCTCAACAGGTCCACCATGCCGCGCGACCGGAAGGAGCGCGGGCCCTGCTGGGGATTCATGGGCAGCGGCTCGAACTCCGAGGGGGCAGCAGAGGGCGACGGCCGGTTCGCCTTCGCGAGCAGGTCCGTGCCGCCGCGCAGCACCCGGGGCTGGTTCGCGTCAGACAGGTCCACCGTCATCACGTCGCCCTGCCGGAACAGCGACACCGCCGCCTTGCGGCCGTCCTCCAGCAGCGCGATGCCTCGCGGCTCCTCGCCCAGCGGCAGCTCCCAGCGCGCCGTGAGCGTGCCGGTGTCGATGGCGGTGAGGCTGCCCCGCGCGGCGGACTCGCGCATGGCGCTGTTCACCACGTACAGCGTGCTGCCGTCCGGCGACACCGCCATCCCCGTGGGCTCCACACCCACCGGGACGCGCGCGGCCTCCACCGCGTCACCCTTGCGGATGACGGACACGCTCCTGCCGCCCCGGTTCGTCACGTACACGGTGTCGTCCGGGCCCACCGTCACGCGCTCCGGACGCGGGCCCACCCGCACCTCGGACACCTTCTCCCGGCGCGCGGTGTCCACCACGGCGAGGATGCCGTTGTCCGCGTCCACCACGTAGAGCAGCGAGTCGTCCCGGCTGAGCGCCACGGACCCGGAGGCATTGCTCCAGGTGCCCGCGACCTCGCGCTCCTTGCAGCCCGACAGCACCAGCGTCGTCACCGCGCACAGCGCGGCCCATCCCTGCCGTCGCATCGGAAATGCCATCCCCTCCCGCGAAGGCTTTCGCGCGCCCCTCCAGCCCCACCCTGCGCGCATGCCCCACGGCCTGTCTGGAAGCGTGCCGGCCCTGCTCACACGCCTTCCC
>NZ_RAWN01000360.1:0-4680 GCF_003668895.1 Corallococcus sp. AB045 | reverse complement strand
CGGTGTACGAGCGCTCCAAGCACCTGGGAGGGCGGGCGAGGACGACGGAGGTGGAGGGCTTCCGCTTCAACCTGGGTCCGCATGCCCTGTACCGGGCGGGCGCGGCGTTTCGGGTGCTGGAGCGCCTGGGCGTGAAGCCCACGGGAGGCGTTCCGAATCAGACGGGCTCCCATGCGCTGGTCGGCGGCCGGCTGCACACGCTGCCTCGGGGCGCCGTGACATTGATGACGACGGACGTGCTGTCGCTCGCCTCGAAGCTGGAGGTGGCGAAGCTGCTGGCGGGGCTGGCAAGCATCGACACACAGCCGTTGGGGTCCATGTCGATGCGGGAGTGGTTGGAGACGCGCCTGACGCGCAAGGACAGCCGGGAGCTCGTCGGGGCGCTGATCCGCGTGTCCTCCTACTGCGCGGACTTCGAAGCACTCAGCGCGGAGGCAGGGCTGAAGCAGCTTCAGTGCGCGACCGCCGCGAACGTGCTGTACGTGGACGGAGGCTGGAGCACGTTGGTGGACGCTGTGGAGCGGCTGGGGCGCGAGGCAGGCGCCCGGCTGGAGCTGTCCGCGCGAGTGGAGGCCGTTGTCCTTCAGGAGGGGGGCAAGCGGGTCGAAGGCGTGCGGCTCGCGGACGGCACGGTGCACCGCGCGGACGCGGTGGTGATGGCGGGGAGTCCCGCGGACGTGGCGGCGCTCATGCCGGGAGACGCGGTGCTCGCGCGGGAGGCGCGGGAGGCGGTGCCCATCCAGGCGGCGACGCTGGAGCTGGGGCTGTCGGCCCTGCCGAGGCCGGACGCGCTGTTCGCGCTCGGGCTGGATGGGCCCTGGTACGCGTCGGTGCACTCGGCCTCCGCGAAGCTGGCCCCGGACGGGGGCGCGATGGTGCACGTGGCGAAGTACCTGGGCGGCGCGGACACGGAGGCGAGCGAAGCGGCGCTGGAATCCGTGATGGACGCGCTCCAGCCGGGATGGCGCGCGAAGGTGGTGGCGCGCCGCTACCGGCCCTCGCTCACAGTCAGCGCCGGGTTGCCCCGGGCCGTGAACGGCGGGCTGACCGGACGCCCCACCGTGGAGGTCCCGCACGTGGGCGGACTGTTCCGGGTCGGCGACTGGGTGGGCGCGGAGGGCATGCTCGCGGACGCATCCCTGGCGAGCGCCGAGGCCGTGGCGCAAGCCCTGGTGCGACGCACCGAGACGTTCCAGCGCCACGCGGCGGGAACTTGAGGCCAATGGGCGTACAGGCCAGGAGCCCCTCCCCTGCGGCGCAGAGCAAAAACCTGTCGGACAGTCGGACAGGTTGGGAGGACCGCGGCAGGCCCCCCGCGCTGCCCCGGGGCAGCTGGAAAACCTGTCGGACAGTCGGACAGGTTGGGAGGACCTCAGCCGGAAGCTCCTGTTCCATCCCGATGGCGGAAACCTGTCGGACAGTCGGACAAGTTGGGAGGACCTCAGCCGGAAGCTCCTGTTCCATCCCGATGGCGGAGGCCTGTCGGACAGTCGGACAGGTTGGGAGGACCTCAGCCGAAAGCTCCTGTTCCATCTCGACGGCGGAAACCTGTCGGACAGTCGGACAGGTTGGGAGGACCTCAGCCGAAAGCTCCTGTTCCATCTCGACGGCGGAAACCTGTCGGACAGTCGGACAGGTTGGGAGGACCGTGACCGGGTCCTCGGCGCTGGCTCCTGGGCGCGGAAACCTGTCGGACAGTCGGACCGGTTTTAGGGGACCAGGCGGAACCCGTGATGACTCCAATTGGCGGCGACCTGTCCGACAGTCGGACAGGTTGGGGGACCTTGGTAGGGCTCCCGGGCTTTGGCTCCGGACTGCGGAAACTTGTCCGACAGTCGGACAGGTTGGGGGGCCTTGGCGGGGCTCCCGGGCGCTGGCTCCGGACTGCTGAAACTTGTCCGACAGTCGGACAGGTTGGGGGACCTTGGCGGGGCTCCGGGCGCTGGCCGCGGACCTTGGGAACTTGTCCGACTGTCGGCCAGGTTTGGCCCGGTCCGGGCCCGGAGGGTCTCGGTGTGGAGGTTCGGGGGCTTGGGGTACCAGGCGTTGCGGTGCTCCAGTGATGCTCCTGGATTCTTGGAACGTGAGGGCTTGAACGGGATGGATTCACAGGCGCGAGGAGCACTGGGACAGGCCGCACGCGAGCACGAGCGCTTCCTCTGGGGGCTCTGCTACCGGATGACCGGCGTGGCGGCGGACGCGGACGACCTGGTGCAGGACGTCTATGCGCGCGCGCTCGCGACGCCACCGGAGCGCCTGGACACCCTGCGCCCCTGGTTGACCCGTGTGGCGGTGAACCTGGCGCGAGACCACCTGCGCCGGCGCCGCCGCGAGGGCTACGTCGGTCCCTGGCTGCCTTCGCCGGTGGAGACGGGCGATGAGGAGGTCCTACCCGCCGTGGAGGCAAGGCTTCCGGGCGGTGGCTCGACGGAGGGGCGCTACGAACTGCTGGAGAGCGTGTCCTTCGCCTTCCTGCTGGCGCTGGAGGCCCTGTCACCCAAGCAGCGGGCGGTGCTGCTGCTGCGTGATGTCTTTGATTACTCGGTGCTGGAAGTGGCCGAGGCGCTGCGCATGAGCGAAGCGAACGTGAAGGTGGTGCACCACCGCGCGCGGGCGGTGATGGCCGCGTATGACCAGTCACGTTGCGTGCCCACTCGCGACGTGCAGGCTCGCACGCGGGCTTCGCTGGAGGCCTTCCTGGGTGCGCTGGTGACGGGAGACGTGGCTGCCGCGGAGGCGCTGCTGGCCTCGGATGTGCGCGCATTGTCGGATGGAGGCGGAAAGGTGCGCGCGGCCCTGGTGCCCATCGTGGGCCCCCAGCGCGTCATCCTCTTCATGCGCCGGCTGATGGAGATGCGGGGGCCTCCAGTGGCATGGGAGGCGCGGATGCTCAACGGCCTGCCCGCCGTGGTGGCGGTGTTCCATCCAGGGGCGGATCCGATGCTGGCCCTGAACATGGTGCTTCGCGTGGACCTGGACTCCAGCGGACACATCCATGCGCTGCATTCCGTGTTGGTGGACCGGAAGCTCATGGGGGTGCGCATGCCCGTGCCGGAATGACACGGACTTCGTGGAAAAAGGGTCCTGATAAAACTTTCACAGCGCGTATCCGTTTGAGCGCACTCCCCGGGAGAGGCGAGCAGGGCTCGCCTCGTTCATCTGAGAGGAACTCGAATGTCGATGCGGAAGATGTGGGTCCCCAGGGTCCTGATGTTGGGTGGTCTGACGTTGCTCGCCGGTTGCGGCCGTGAGCCCCGCCCCGTGGAGGTCATCCAATCCCGAGGGGCCGAAGGCGTTGCGCTGTTGATTGAGCGCGAGGATGGCGCGGGTCCCTACGTCGAGAGCACGGCGGAGCGCTTCCGGGTCGTCGCCTCGGGCGAAACCATCAAGTCCGTGCGCTGGAGCGCCAACGCGGGTGTCGTCGCGCCTTCCAACGAGCGGGTCACCTGGACGCTGCCCACGGCGGGGACAGCATCCCTGTCCGTCACCGTCGAGACGGAATCCGGCAAGACAGCCGAGAGCTCGTTCCAGTTCAATGTCGTGGCCGCGCCGCTCGCGTCCAACTCCGCCATCGATACGAGGCCGGATGTCACCGGCAGCAGCTGCGACATCGCGTTCGACAGCACGGGCAAGGGGCACGTCATCTACACGAACGACACCCACAACAGCCTGTGGTACGCGAGCTGGGACGGCACGTCCTGGACGACGGAGCAGATTGACGGTCCCGGCTTCAACAACGGGGGCGTCTTCGTCGCGAAGAGCCAGCTGGTCGTCGACCCAGTCACTGGCACGCCGCACGTCGCCTACTCCAAGGGAACCGGCACCATCACGAACACGGCGACGCGGGTGGGCTATGCCACGCGCGTCAATGGCGCCTGGATTCGGGAGGAGGTCGACGCGTCGGTGGTGCTGCGCTTCAGCATCGCGCTCAACCCGGCGCAGGCGCAGCAGCCGGCCATCGTCTTCACCTCCAACCCTTCGGCGGGCCTCAAGGTCGCGACCCGGACGGCGGCGAACACGTGGTCCACTGTGACGCCCTCCACCAGCATCCATGCGCTCACGAGCGACGCCCTCTTCGACGCGGCCGGAGCGCTGCACTTCATCACGCACCAGTCCTCGAGCGGCTACGTCAACCAGTTCCTGCAAGTCCTCCGGGGTTCGACCCTGGAGTCCTTCCCGCTGAAGACCAGCACCTCCGCGCCCTGGCTCGCGACGGCCTGGGGGCCGGACTCGCACTTCCTGGCGCTCTCCAACGGCATCTCCGAAGGCGAATGGAACGCCATCGAGGACATCACGGTCGGGACGCCTGCCGCGTCCAGCACCCGGAGGGTCTCGACGGTGGATTACAAGTACGCCTCGTCAGCCCTGGCCTACGGCGGAGGCAAGCCGGTCGTCGTCCTGCGCAATGGGACGGCGCTGACGCTCGGAACGACGGACGCGCAGGGATTCTGGACGTACACGCAGCTGGGAACGGTGGAGGACAACAGCCGTCCGAGCGTGGCGATCCGTCCCACGGATGGCGTGCCGCATGTCTGCTTCCAGCGGGACGGCAAGGTGACCTTCCAGTAAGGCCGACCACTGACGGATTGCCCCAAGGGGTGAAGCCCCTGTCCAAGCGCTCCCTCCGTTACCAGTTCCCTGGTGACGGACGGGGCGTGCGAACGGGGGGACGTGCATGGC
>NZ_RAWN01000359.1:0-4692 GCF_003668895.1 Corallococcus sp. AB045 | reverse complement strand
CCCCCAGGGAGCCCACCCATGGTGCACGAGCAAGCGTCGACCGCCACCGAAGTCCCGCCCGCCGGGTGGCTCGCGCGCCCCGTGAGCGTCCTGCTGGCGCCGCAGTTGGAGACGCTGTCGGAGCGGCTGGCGCGGATGGCGGACCTCTCCGCCCGCGAGCGCGAGGTCGTGGAGACGGCGGCCCGGCAGGCCGTGGGCTTCAGCGCCCAGCTCAAGCTCAACCGGGTGTTGCTCCTGGAGCTTCACGCTGCGGGGTTGGAAGGGTGGCTGGACGCCACGGACACCGAGGGCCGGTGGAACCAGTTCCTCGACCGGGCGTGCACCTCCGGCTTCCACGCGCACCTGCGCGAGCGCTATCCGCCGCTCCTCGAGCGGCTGGCCACCGTGGGCCGGCTCCAGGTCCAGGCGGTGTCGCGGCTCGCGGAGCGGTTCGTCGCGGACCGGGACGCGCTGTCCGCGTTGCCAGGTCAGCCTCGCGGCGCGCTGAAGCGGCTGCGGCTGGGCGAGGGCGATGCCCACCGGGGCGGCCAGACGGTCGCGCTGCTGGAGCTGGAGGAGGGGCAGGTGCTCTACAAGCCCCGGTGCATGCGCGTGGACCGCGCGCTGGAGGGGCTGCTGTCGAGGCTGCTCGCGCCGGACGACGCCGCCACGCGCATCCGCGTGCCGTCCGTGCTGGTGCGCGCGGGCTACGGCTGGGCGGAGTTCGTGGAGCACCGCTTCTGCGAGGGCGAGACCGAACTCGCGCGCTTCTACCGGAACCTGGGTCACTGGCTCGCGGTGATGCGCCTGCTGGGAGGCACGGATCTGCACTCGGAGAACCTCATCGCGCACGGGCCCGTGCCCGTGGTGGTGGACGTGGAGAGCCTCTTCACCCCGGATCCGCCCGTGCCTCCGGCGGAGCGCGGGCTGGCGGTGGACCTGGCGGCGAAGGCCATCCGGGGCACCGTGCTGAGGACCGGTCTGCTGCCCGTGCGCAGCGGAGGCCCGGGCCTGGGCGGACTGGACATCTCCGCGGCGGGTTCCCTCCCGGGCCAGCAGCCGCGCATCCAGGTGCCCACCATCGTGGGCGGCGGCTCGGACGCGGCCCGCCTGGGCATGACGTGGGTGGAGCGTCCGCCGTCGAGGAACCATCCCAGCCCGGAGCCCGTGCTCGCGCGGCATTGGGATCAGGTCGTCGGCGGCTTCCGCGAGCTCACGTCGCGGATGAAGGCGCTGGACGCGGACGGAGCGCTGCGCCCGCAGCTGGAGCCATTCATGGGCGCGGTGGTCCGGCGCATCCTGCGGCCCACGCAGACCTATTCGGAGCTGCTGCGCATGCTCTGGCACCCGGCGTCGCTGCACGACGCGCCCAAGGCCCGCGCGAAGGCGCACGACGTGATGCGCCGCAACGCCGAGGTCTCCCCGGGTGCGCCGTCCTCGGCGCCCGTCATCGAGGAGGAGCTCGCGGACCTGTGCGTGGGGGACATCCCCGTGTTCACGCTGCCCGTGACCCGGAGCGTGATCGACGCCACGGTGGAGGCGTGGCGTTCCGTGGATGAGTCGCTGGAGGAGATGACCATCCAGAGCACGTTGATCAGCGCCTATCTCAACGAGAAGGCCCTGCCACCACGCGTCCCCGCGCCGGTCACGTCCGCGCGCAAGGAGCGCCTGGATGCGCGGCGCCGGGCCCAGCTGTCCACGCTGGTCCGCCGCGTGCGCGACGCGGCCGTGCGGGGACCGGACGGGACGGTGACGTGGATCAGCCCGGTGCTCGCCGAATACGGCTGGGCGGTGCGGCCGCTCTCCGCCGAGCACTACAGCGGACAGGGCGGCGTCGCGGTGGTGCTGGCCCAGTACCTGCGCGAGGTCCACCACGGCCGAGCGGACGCGGTGGAGGGACTGCCGGAGCTGCTGGACGGCACGCTCGCGGTGCTGCGCGCCACGGAGGACCGCGTGCCGGTGAAGTCGCCGGGGGGCTTCTCCGGGCTCGCGTCACAGGTGTGGATCTGGTCCACGCTGCACGACCTGGGCACCGTCCCTGGCGCGCTGGACAGGGCCCGCGAGCGCGCGGCGGTGCTGACGCCCCAGGTGCTGGAGGCCGACGGACTGCTGGAGGTGCTCGGCGGCGTGGCGGGCGTCATCGTCCCGCTGCTCAACCTGGTGGACCAGACGGGCGAACCGAAGTGGCTGGACCTCGCGGCGCACGCGGGGCGGCGGCTGGAGGACACGGCGCGGAGCGTGGCGGGGGACGCGCGGTGGTCCACGTCGATGTTCCCGGAGCCCATCGGCGGCTTCGCGCACGGCACGGCGGGCATCGCCTGGGCGCTGGCGCGGCTGGGCCTGAGCGCGGCGGGGACGGCGGCGGACCGGCGGCGGTGGCGAAGCCTCTCTGAGCGCGCCTTCGACTTCGTGGACGGGCTCTACCGGCGGGACGTGGGCAACTGGACGGACCTGCGCCGCCCGGACGCCACGGATCAACTGACGACCTGGTGCCACGGGAGCACGGGCATCGGCCTGGCGGCGGCGGACCTCTTCGCGCGCACGGGGATGCCCCGCTACGGGGACCTGTTCCAGCGGGCCCGGGCCGCGGCCGTGCGCGAGGGCTTCGGCTGGACCCACACCCTGTGCCATGGCGACCTGGGACTGTGGGAGCTGCTGGAGACGGCGCGGCGGCTGTCCTCGGAGCCGCTCGGGCCGGACCGGGAGACGCTGGACGCGGAGCTGATCTCTGGCCTGGAGGCGCGTGGCCCGGTGGCGGGGCTTGCCCGTGACGCCTTCTCACCCGGGCTGATGGCGGGGCTGGGCGGCGTCATCCACACGCTCTTGCGCATGCACCCGGAGAGCCGGCTCGCGTCGCCGCTGCTGCTGGGGCGCGCGGGGGACTTGGACCCGGACGCGTTCTGATGCGTGCGTCACCGGCCCGCCCGTGACGGGAGGCCGGTGACGCGGAAGGGACGTCAGTCGCGGGTGTCGCGGCGCACGGTGACCTTGCGGCCGCGCAGCGTGGAGCCCTTCAGCGCGGAGATGATGCGCGCGGCCTCCGGCTCCGGCACCTCCACGATGGAGTACATGTCCGCGATGTGGATCGCGCCGATGCGCGAGGAGTCGAGCCCCGCCTCGCCCGCGATGGCGCCCACCAGGTCCGCCGGCCGCATGCCCGCGGTGCGGCCCGCGCCGATGAACAGGCGCGTGACGTTCCACTCCGGCGCGCGCGGGGGACGCGCGGGGGCCCGCTCGGACCGTTCGCCGCGCTCGGCGCGCTCGCCCCGGTCGGCGGTGCGGGGGCCTCGCGACGGGCGTTCGGCGTCGCGGTCCGCGAACCGGCCCGGAGGCCCGGAGCGCTCCGTGCGCGGGACCTTCCGCTCCGCCGGCGCCGACACCTGGGGAATGTCCTGATCGGAGGAGTCCTTGCCCTCGTCCTCCTTCTCCTGGAGCAGCTTGATGGCGGCGGCGGCCACGTCCATGACGCTGAACTCGCCGGACAGGTCCTCCGCGATGCCGCGGAACGCGTCCAGCTCCCCGCCCACGAGCGCCTCGCGCAGCGACGAGCGGATCATCTCCAGCCGGCGTGCGCGCAGGTCCGACACGGTGGGGACCGCGGTGACCTCGATGCGCTGGCCGGTGAGCCGCTCGATGTTGCGCAGCAGCCGGTGCTCGCGGGGCTCCAGCAGGGTGATGGCCACGCCCTCGCGGCCGGCGCGGCCCGTGCGGCCGATGCGGTGCACGTAGGCCTCCGGCGCGTTGGGCACGTCGAAGTTCACCACGTGCGTCAGCCGGGGGATGTCCAGGCCGCGCGCCGCGACGTCCGTGGCGATGAGCAGGTCCGCCGCCTGCGACTTGAACTGCTTGATGACGCGGTCGCGCTGCTCCTGGCTCATGCCGCCGTGCAGCGCGTGCGCGCGCCAGCCCCGGCCGTTGAGGGACGTGGTGAGCTCATCCACCTCCGTGCGCGTGCGGCAGAACACGATGGCGGCGGTGGGGGACTCCAGGTCCAGCACGCGGCCCAGCGTGGCGATCTTGAACGCGCGCGGCACGATGTAGGCCGTCTGCCGGACGCGCGGCATCTCCCCGGCCTCCAGCTTCTCCTTCTCGATGCGCACGCGCACCGGCTCGTGCAGGTGGCGCTCCGCGATGCTGGCGATGCGCGGGGGCAGGGTGGCGGAGAACAGCGCCGTCTGCCGCTTCTCGGGCGTCTCTGAGAGGATGGCCTCCAGGTCGTCCGCGAAGCCCATGTCGAGCATCTCGTCCGCTTCGTCCAGGACCACGGTCTGCACCTGGTCCAGCTTCAGCGTCTTGCGGCGCAGGTGATCCAGCGCGCGGCCCGGCGTGGCGACGATGACGTCCACGCCGCGCTTGAGCACGCGCAGCTGCCGGCCGATCTCCTGGCCGCCGTAGAGCGGGAGCACGCTGACGCCCAGCTTCTGGCCGTAGCGGTGGATGGCCTCGGACACCTGCATGGCCAGCTCGCGCGTGGGCACGAGCACCAGCGCGGAGGTGCTGTGCGGCGCGGCGGCGCCGGGCTTCAGGTGCTGGAGGAGCGGAAGCGAGAACGCGGCCGTCTTGCCGGTGCCCGTGGCGGCAATACCCAGCAGGTCCTTCTGGGCCAGCAGCGGCGGGAGCGCGGCGGCCTGGATGGGGGTGGGCTCTTCGTAGCCGAGCGACGTCAGCGCCTCAACGAGGTCGGGCTTGAGCCCGAGGGCGTCGAAGGAGGGG
>NZ_RAWN01000358.1:0-4694 GCF_003668895.1 Corallococcus sp. AB045 | reverse complement strand
GGGTATAAGAGACAGCCCCCGGACGCTTCGAGAAGCACCACATCTTCCCCCAGGCACCCGAACTCGCGGCGTGGTTCAAGGAAAAGGGCATCGACATCCACCTGTACACCCTGCCCATCCCGCGCCACATCCATCAGCGCATCCACAACGGAGGACCGCGAGGCGGCGAGTGGAATCAGGCCTGGAAGGACTACAAGAACGCCCATCCTGAAGCCCCTCCCGTGGAGATCTTCAAACACGCGGGGGAGCTCATCTATCGATTCCAGCTCCTGGGTGGCCCCATCCAGAAGTACAACTGACGCCTCAGCGCAAAGGAGCAAGAGGTGGATCGGTTTTTCTGGGTGACCGAAGACCGCGACGTGGCCAAGCGCTACAGCGGGGATTTGAACGCGAGTCACCCCTGGGGACTCCCCGGCATCAAGACGTGCCCGGGATGTGGCCAGACCTGGAGCAACGCCGGCCACGAGTACCCCTGCGTGGACCTCAACGCACTCCCGGAACGGGCCTCTTTCGAGGAGCCACGCGCGGAGCCCTTCCATGAATTCGCCCGGCTTCGCGAACAGGTTCGGCCCTGGGCCCCCCCGGGCGCTTCGCTTCCTCCTGGCACGAAGTTCGGTCCGCTGATGGGTACCGCCACGGGACGCTTCGCTCCATTTATCTGGCTGGGCGATGCGCTGATGTTGATGACCCGAGAGGCATTCGAACACATGCAGGCGCAGGGCGTGCGCGGGCTGCTGGGATGCAAGGCGATGCTCCGGTTCCGGCAGCAATCCCCCCACCAGGAACTGCTGGAGCTCCAGGTGGTCCCCCAGGGCCGGCTGCACCGGGATTGCCTTCCGGATGACCTGCCGCCCCCCTGCACCACGTGTGGACGAATCGGTCTGCACCGGCCGGAGTCCCCCCTCCTCGACGCGGCCTCCTTGCCCACGAGCGTGGACCTGTTCCGCGTGGGCAACTTCGCCACGATGATCATCGCCACGGACCGCTTCCGCGACGCCGTGCTCACCCGGGGATTGGAAGGAATCATCTTCCGCGAACTGCCCACCCGCTGAGCATGCCAACAGGGCGGCGGCGCCAAGCACCACCGTGTTGGTGAACCCGCAGCCACCAGACGCCCCGATGGCGGCGCGACTCCACGTCGTGACCGTAGGGGGTCCTCGGGTGGCTTTCGTACGTCTGGCGCCTCCGAGCATCACTCTCGTTGCTGGAGGCGTACATCCCCACGTCCCAACTTCCCGTCCTCGACATCGTTCTCACGAACGACAAGAACTTCAACGCGCGCGCGACGCGCTCCTGTCCTACTGGGAGCACGTCTCCAACGGCGGCCGGATGTTCTGGAGCGTCGCGGTCGGAAAAGGGCGAGCGCCGATTCTGGCACGAGTACTTCTACGAGCTCATCCAGGTGCTGGAGCCCTCCGAATATGAAGGGGACCCAGAGGCCTGCTGGAGGCGGCGCGGCGCAAGCTGCCCATCGTCGTCCCCGGCTACGAGGACTCCACGTTTGGGAACATCTTCGCGTCCTACGTGAAGACGGGTGAGTGCGGCGCGAGCATCGTCAAGTCGGGCATCGAGTACATGGCCGACTTCTACGACCGCTACGCGGGGCTCTCCGCGGGCCAGGACGTCGGCAAGTGCAGCACGCTGCCGGAGGGAAAGGCGCCTACGTCCACCTGGAATGCCTCCAGCCGTGGCGCCGTCTTCTCCAGCGCCCACTGGAACTCCGCCGCGGCTTCCGCCCCACCATACGGTCCGCCCAGCGCAGCCGCGTGGGCACGGAGGTCCACCTCCAGCGCCTCCGCCGTCGCGTAGCGCTCCGACGGCGCCCGGCGCAGCAGCCGGTGGAAGATGGCGCGCAGCCCTGGCGACAGCCGCGCCATCAATGACTCCAGGTCCTCCGGCCGGTAGGCGGCGGCGTGCAGCACCACGTCGGCGTACTCGCCCGAGCCGTGCCCCGCCTGCGCCGCCACCATCATCCCCTGGAACACGCGCTTCGCGTCCGCGTCCGTCAGCCGTGCCTCCAGGTCGCCCAGCAGCGCGCGGGGCAGGCTGTACAGGTGCAGGCCTGTCGCCAGCTCCAGCAGGATCAGCCCCAGCGAGAAGAGGTCCGAACGCGCATCCGCCCCTTCTCCGAACAGCACCTCTGGTGCGCCGTAATACACCTCGCCGTGCGGCCTCGTGATGCTGGAGGGCACCCGGCCCTGCATCCGGGAGAGGACATCCCCCAGGTCCGTGAGCGCCAGCGCGCCCTCCGGCCCGAACCGGATGCCTTGCGGATGCAGGTCGCGGTGAACGAAGCCCAGCGGAGCCCCTCGCGCGTCTGTCTTTCCATGCAGGAACCCGAGCAACGACGTGAGCTGGAGGCCCACGTGCACCAGGAACGCCTCGGAATACGCATGAACATACACCAGCGGCAGCATCGCCACGTCATCCAGCGTGCAGCCCGGGACGCGCTCCCATTCAAAGAAGAGCAGGCCGCCCACCTCGTGGCCGCCGTGCAGCCGGGCGATGCGCGGATGCTCCAGCAACCGTGAGAGCGCCAGCGTCTCCTGCAACCGCGCCCGTGGATCCCTCGACGGGAAGATGTCTCCACCGCGCAGGGACAGCGCCTGGAGGAACACGGGCACGGGCTCACGCCCGGGTTGCCTCCGGATGGCCAGGAAGTGCTGCTCCCCGTGGCCGCGCCGCCGCAGGATGCGCTCCAGCTCGAACGACTTGGACCCTGCCTTGAACAGTACTTCGGGAAGGGGAGGCTTCACCGTCCTGGATGGGCTCATGCCGTGCGGGCTCCTTGGAGAACAACGCCAGACTACTTTCTGGGTTGCCAGCCTCTCCATGACCCATCAGATTGTATTAGAACGTTTCTCCAGGCCCGGCGTCCCGTCAAGAATGGCTCACGGGAACTCGTGTACGACGGTATAGACCCACATGCGAGGCATCCGGACCGCGTCGGGCTTGGAGCCCTCGACCCACTCGCCGCCATCATGGTTCCCGTAGACGAAGCACACGGGATGGATGCTCCCGTCGGGCAGCTCCGCCTTGGTGTAGCGGCCCGTCACCCGCCCCCCCCCCGTCCAGAGACGCCCATACAGGCGGGTTCCCTCGGGCAGATGTCCATACTGCTCGATGACGAGGCTGACGATGGGGCCGTCGTGGACGATGGCGTCTTCGGCCCCCCGGCCGGGTTGCGTGATGTCCGTATAGACGCTGGCGCTGCCACCCTTGTTCACGCCGAGCTTCCGCATCGCCTCCAGGGACCCCGTGGGGCATCGGCTCGCGTCCGGCCGCACCTGGGCGCCCGTGCAGGCCGTGAGGACGGCGGCACCCACTGCCGCGGAGCACCGCTTGAGCGTGCCAGACCGGGCGGGCGTGGGAATGACGGCCGCCTGCTGCGGCGAAGGGGGAGGCATGGCTTCTATCTCCTGCGGAAAAGGGACGGGTGGGGAGGTGCCCATCGATGGACTGCGAGCTTCTTCCGGCCCGGGACGGGGCGCCATTTGCTGGACGTTTCGCGTCTCGCTCACTGCCAGCGGGGGCTCCTCCCACACCAGGGCCCGCCGCAAGCCCCACACCGTGAGGCCGGCGACGAGCGGCCCCACCAGCAACACTGCGAATGTCCCCGAGAAGAGAGGACGAGAGCAGCCCCCGCGAGTCCGTGCCTGGAGTGCACGGAGCGACCGGGCCTCGGAGGCGGCCACCTTCGCGGGATCGCGTCTGCGTAGCTCGCGGGCCTCGCGAAACCGGCGGGAAGCCTCCAGGTGGCGGACGCGAGCGTCCCGCAGGGCGACCTCCTGCCCCGGCATCACGGGGCCCCGGACCTCCTCCGCCTCCAAGGTCGTGCGTGAACCGCTGGCGGTCCGTTCGCGCCAGTCGAACAGCGGCGCATCCCAGGCCGAACCGCCATCCGCCAGGTGCTGGCGCAGCGCACCTGCCAGCAATGCCGTGCTTTCGGGACGCCGCTCCGGCTCGAAGGCCAGCAACCGCATCAAGGCCTCCGACAGTTCCTCCGGCACATGGGGGTTGAGGTTCCTGACGATGCGCAGGCCCTGGGGCTCTGATGCATCCCGGGGCGCGCCCCATTGCGCGGCGGGGTACTGATCCGTCAGCAGGCGATAGAAGGTCACGCCGACCGCATACAGCTCGTCCGCCACGGAGTAGGCATAGGGACTGGAAGCGCCGGGCCGGCGCTCCGACAGCACGCGCCACATGAACAACTGGGGGCTGTAGTAGCGCGGACTGCCCGGCGGCAACCGGGCGGTGGCGGTGAGCACGGGTGCCCCCGCGTACCAACCTGCGCCCCAGTCCAGGACTTTGACCCTGCCGTCAGGCGTGACCAGGACGTTGTCACCCTTGAAGTCCCGGTGCAGTGCACCCTGGCGGTGCGCGGCGCTCAGCGCCTCCAACACCTGCACCAGCAGGCCCGTCAACTGACGGGCGGTGGGATTGCGGGCCAGCGCCCATTCGTAGAGCGACTCTCCCTCCACGTACTCCATCACGAGGTACGGGTGTTCCACGGGCCCCAACCGCCAGACACCGTAGGTGATCAACCGCACCACCGAGCGGTGTCGTACGCGGGTCAGCAACTCCGCCTCCCGCGCGAACCATCGCTCTCCGGGACGCCGGGACAACTTCAAGGCATACAGCCTGCCCCGAGGGCGGCCTGCCCGACGCACGGAGTACGTGGTCCCGTACCCTCC
>NZ_RAWN01000357.1:0-4852 GCF_003668895.1 Corallococcus sp. AB045 | reverse complement strand
CCCCCTCCCTCTTCGTCCCCGACTACTGGGCACGCCACCTGCGCCAGCCCGTCCTCTTCCGCCAGGGCCTCGAGGCCCTCGTCGCCAAGAAGTTCACCCACTTCCTCGAGATTGGCCCCAGGCCCGTCCTCACAGGCCTGCTGCGCTCCGCCTCCAAGGGCCTCTCCTGCATCCCCTCCCTCGACTCCTCCGACCCTGAGCGCGCCTTCTGCTCCGCCGCCGCCTCCCTCCACGCCCTCGGCCTCGACCTCGACTGGAAGGGCTTGTTCGAAGGGCCTTCGCCCAAACGCATCAGCGTTCCCACCTATGCGTTCCAACGCCAGGCGTACTGGCTGCCCGCGCGGCCCCGGCAGACCGAGACGGATAGCGTCGCCCCGGTCCCCTCGGCGCCCACGGAACCGGTCGCGCTCACGGGGCTCTGCCATGCTCCGCTCTGGGTCCGCGTGGAGGGCAAGGAGACAGCACCCCGGCGCTGGGCACTGGCGGCGCTGGGAGGCGCGGGCCCGCGCCTCGCCGAACTCAAGGCGGCGCTGACCCAGGACACGACTGTCACCACCGAGCTGCTCGTCACGCCAGCGGATGCGGCGCGGCTGCGGGCCGACGTGGCGGGCATCGTTCTGGTCCAGGAAGAGCTGCCCGTGGTGTCCGCGCTGAGTGAACTGCGCCGCTGGCTGCTCGGGCTTGAGGAGCCGATGACGGCTGGACGGCCCATCGTGCTGGTGACCCGGGGGGCCTATGGAACGGGGGCGGGCGTAGCGTCTGCCTCGGCGCTCACGGCTCGCGCCCTGTGGGGAGCGGCGCGTGCGGCCTACCTCGAGTTCGCGAAGGGCGCCAGGCTGGGTCTTGTCGACATCGGCACGACGGCCGCGCCGTCCGGGCTCTCGGCCGCACTGGCCACCGCGGCCGCGGGAGATGAGCTGCGACTCGGCCGTGAGGGATGGCTACGGCAGCGCCTCGCGCCGCTTCCTCTCCCTCCCGTACAAGCACAGGCCTTGGAGGAGCCTGGCCATGCAGCGGTCATCACGGGCGGCTTCGGAGGCGTGGGCTGGCAACTCGCCGTGCACCTGGTCCAGCGCGGTGTGCGCGAGCTGGTGCTTGTCGGCCGGTCCGCGCCCGGAGCGGCCGTGGACGCCACGCTCGCCGCGTGGAGGCGGACCGGCATCTCGGTCACGGTGCTGCTGGGCGATGTGGCCGAGCCCGCGACGTGGGAGGCACTCCACCGCGAGGTCACGGCACGGGGGCATCGCCTTGGAACCCTCTACCACCTCGCCGGAGTGATCAAGGATGCCACGCTGGCGAACATCTCCGAGGCGGATCTGTCACGGGTGCTGCGGCCCAAGGTCCACGCCGCGAGTGCGCTGTTGGACGCGGTCGCCACGCTCGCACCAAGGCGGATTGTGCTCGCAGGCTCGCTCGCGGGAGTGCTTGGAGCGCCCGGACAGTTCGCGTACGCGGCCGCCAATGCAGCACTCGGGGTGGCCGCGGAGCATCTCGTGGCGGCGGGAATCCCCACGCTCGCCCTCGCCTGGGCACCGCTCGACGCCGGAATGGCGGCGAGCACGCGGCGTGGCGGGAATGTCGAGCGCATACCGAGGATGGCGTTGGCCCAGGCCTGGGAACTCATGGCCCGCGCCCTGGCTGCCGGGCTCACAGAGCTGTCGGCTGGAGCGCTTGAGCAGGCCGGGCTCACAACACATGAGTTCGAGGTCCTGTCTCCCGGAGACCTTGGCCGACGGCTCTTTGTCGACAAGCCCGCGCCGGCCGTTGAGCCCCAGGCGGTGCGGCCCGCGGCCGTGCAGGACGAGCCTCGCGCCACGGGTGCCCTGCTCCAAGTCCAGCAAACCCTCGCCGAACTCCTGGGTGAGCGTACCGCCGACGCCATCGACCCCGCGACCAACTTCCAGAACCTTGGCCTCGACAGCCTCATGCTCATCCGTCTTCGCGAGCAGCTCAACACCCGGCTGAGTGCGAAGCTCACTACTGCGACCCTCTACAGCTATCCGACCTCTCGTCTACTGGCCGAGCACATCACCGAGCAGCTCCGCACGAAGACGGAGCCAGCCTCGTCCAATGGGGGGAACGCGGCGAGGTCCGCCGAGCCACCCGACCTGGCGACGGCGGTCGCCGAGCCCCCCGCGGGGCCGTTGGGGCTCGAGGTAATGGACGACCTCGCGCAAGCCGAAAGACTCGCGGAGGAGCTGCTTCGGGAACTCGGCCTGCGATGAGGGTGTGGTCGCTGGGTCCCGGGCGGCACGCGGTCTCCCCGGCAAAGTGGTTCCAGTCACATTGACCGGAGCGGAAGGCTCCATACCTCGCGCGGTTCGGCGCCAGGCAGCATGCTGCCCCCCTTTCGCCGGGCGTTTTCATGGCTCGCCGAAACACCGCACGGAGTGTTCAGGCCGCTGTCTGCACGGGACGGTGGGACGAGGGCCTCCCACACGTCGAGGCCGCGCACGATGCCTACGACCAGGAGGAAGGTCCTTGCTGCTCGCAGTCATTCGTCTGTCGTTGATGCCTTCGCGCGGGCAGGAGCGATAGACGAGGCTCACAAGGAGCATGCGCTCGGCTCACGTCACGACAGGGTCCAGCGAGCTGTTACGGAACTTGCATCCTTGGGCCGCCAGGTACGGGCGCCCGCCAGCCGTGCTCGAACCGACCCAGAGTCGCACCTCCCACGAGGCCGCCGAAGGGTAAGGTGCGCGCCGTGCGGCTGCGGACGCTCATCATCGACAACCACGACTCGTTCACGTTCAACCTCTTCCAGCTGCTGGCGGAGGTCGGAGGGACAGAGCCCCTCGTCGTGCGCAACGACGAGCGGTCGTGGCGGGAGCTGCGCGGGCTCGCGTTCGACAACATCGTCATCTCCCCGGGCCCCGGGCGTCCCGACCACCCGGCGGACTTCGGAGTCTGCCGCGATGCGCTCCTCGAAGCGGACGTCCCCATCCTCGGCGTATGCCTGGGGCATCAGGGCCTGGGCCACATCCACGGTGCGCGGATCCAGCACGCACCGGAGGTCATGCACGGACGGCTGAGCCCCGTGCGCCACACGGGGACAGACCTCTTCCAGGGCCTTCCGCAGGACTTCCCGGTGGTGCGCTACCACTCGCTCTGCCTCGCCCGGCCACTGCCCGAGGACCTGGTGGAGACCGCCTGGGCCCCCGACGGCGTCCTCATGGCCCTGCGCCACGCCTCCCTCCCCCGCTGGGGCGTCCAGTTCCATCCGGAGTCCATCGCCACCACCCACGGCCGCCAGCTCCTCGCCAACTTCATCCGCCTGAGCCGCGAGCACCAAGCCCCCCGTCCCAGTCGCCGCCCTGAAGCGCCCCAGGAGAGAACGCCCCTCCCTCCGCCTGGAACCTTCCAAGTCCATCACCGGAAGCTGCACCTCGAAGCCGACCCGGAGCAGGCCTTCGTCGCGCTCCTCGGAGGCAATGACCACGCCTTCTGGTTGGACAGCAGCCGCGTCGAGTCCGGCCTGTCACGCTTCTCCTTCATGGGCGACGCAACCGGCCCACACAGCGCCGTCATCCACTACCAGGTGAACCCACGCCGGCTCACCGTGCGCCGGCGCCAGGGAGCAGAGGAGCACTCCACGGAGCTGTTCGAGTTCCTCCAGCAGGAGCTGACACGGCTGCGAGTGGCCCCGTCCGGGCTGCCCTTCGACTTCCAGGGCGGTTACGTGGGCCACCTAGGCTACGAGCTGAAGCACGACTGCGGCGCGACCACCTCGCATGCCTCACCGGATCCAGATGCCAGCCTCATCCTGGCGGACCGGCTGCTGGCCTGGGACCACCTTGAGGACACGGTGTATCTCGTCGCGCTCGCCCCCGAACACGAGGCGGCCGAGGTCGAGACCTGGTTCGACGCCACGGAATCCAGCCTGCGCGCCCTGCCCCCGCTGGCGCCCCTCAAGCCAGGCTCCAAAGCCCCCTTCCCGGTCCGCCTCGCCAGGGACAAAGAGACCTACCTGGCCGACATCCAGCGCTGCCTGGAACAGCTCCACGAAGGCGAGACCTACGAGGTCTGCCTCACCAACAAGCTCCTCGCCCGGACGCACGTCGAGCCCCTGGACCTGTACCGGAACCTGCGCCAGCTGAACCCCGCGCCCTACGCCGCGTACCTCCGCATGGGCCCCCTGGGCATCGCCTGCTCCTCCCCCGAACGCTTCCTGCGCGTGGACGCCGAACGTTGGGTCGAGTCGAAGCCCATCAAGGGCACCCTGCGCCGCGGCTCCACGCCAGCCGAGGACGAACGCCTGCGCCAACAGCTGGGCTCCCAGGAGAAGGACCGGGCGGAGAACCTGATGATCGTGGACCTCGTGCGCAACGACCTCGGGCGCGTGTGCGAGGTGGGCTCGGTCCACGTCCCCCGGCTCATGCACGTGGAGTCGTATGCCACGGTGCACCAACTGGTGAGCACCATCCGGGGCCACCTGCGCCAGGGGCTCACCGCCGTGGACGCGGTGCGCGCCGCCTTCCCGGGAGGCTCCATGACGGGGGCCCCCAAGGAGCGCACCCTGGAGCTCATCGACCGCCTGGAGGGGGAGGCCCGGGGGGTGTACTCGGGCACCATCGGGTACTTCTCCGCCACCGGCGCGGCGGACCTGAACATCGTCATCCGCACGGCGGTGGTCCGGCCCGGAGAGGTGAGCATCGGCGCGGGCGGAGCCATCGTGGCGCTCTCGGACCCGGCCGCCGAGCTGGAGGAGATGCTCCTCAAGTCGCGGGTGGTGCTGAAGGCGCTGTGCACGGCGCTCGGGAGCCCGGACGGACTGCCCGAGCCCGGAGCCGATTCCAGGGCCTGGACGGCGCCGGACTGAGCCCGGGAGGGGCCAGAAGGGCCTTCCGGGGTG
>NZ_RAWN01000356.1:0-5043 GCF_003668895.1 Corallococcus sp. AB045 | reverse complement strand
TTCATGGGGTTCCGGGGCGGGGCCGGCCGGTGCCGGCGGGGTGGATGCGCTCGCGCACGTGCGCGGCGGAAGTGGCGAGGGCCTGGAGGTCAGCGTCCCTCTGGACGGCTTCGGACTGGCGGGCCACGTCGAGCAGCCCGTCCGCCAGGTCCTGGCGTCCGCGCGTGCGCAGCCCTTCCGCGACGGCGGCGGCGGTGGAGTGCGAAGGCAGGCCCGCGAGCGGCGCCAGCTGCTGCGTGAGGCCGCGCGTGATGAGTCCCGCGGCGAAGCCGTGGTGCTGGCCCTCGCGGTACAGGCGGCTCATGGCGAAGAGGGCGTCCGTGGCGCCCACGCGCATGGACTCGGGCGGAGGGAGCGGACGGCCGAAGCGCTTCAGCGCGCCCGCCCACAGCACGACGCCCAGGAGCAGCTGCGCGACGGCGAAGTGCAGGCCGTAGCGGCGCGCGAAGTCCACGAGCGAGCGCTCGTTGGTGAAGCCGTGGTGGAACTCGTCGAAGGCGAAGGGGCCGGGGCCCAGGGCCTCCAGCGCGCTCAGCCAGAACTGCGCGTTGTCCGCTCTCGCGAGCGCCGGGTTCATCGCGAGCTCGGGGGCGCCCACCACGAGCACCCGGCCCGCACCCGCTTGAATCACCGCCGCCACCGGGAAGCCCAGGCGTTCATCCTCGAGCACCGTGACGGCGCCCTCCGGCAGCCGGAGGTAGGCCTGGACCTTCGCCTCCACGCGCTCCACGCCCAGCGTGTATGGCGTGGGCAGCGATGGCACCAGCGTGCGCATGGGCAGCGTCACGTCCGCCTTGTCCAGCTTCACGCCCAATTCATCCAGGAGCGCGTTCTCCCGCGACCCCCAGGGCACGTATACGAGCGAGGCACCGGCGCGGACATGGGAGAGCACGCGCTCCACCTCGTCGTCGTCCAGCTGCTGCGCCCGGATGGCGTTGAATCCCTGGTGCGGAGCCTCCTCGTCGTCCACGCCCGCATCCGGATCCGAGGCGAGCCGCGTCTGATCCGGATCCTCCTCGTGCGAGTCCTGGACCTCCACCGCGAGCAGCACCAGCGCCTCATGGCCGGTGAGCAGGCGCAGGTCCGCCATGTTGCGCGTCACCGGCAGGCCGCTCTCCTGCGCGAGCAGGTACAGGGCGCGCGCGCCGTCCGGTTCCGCGCGGAAGGTGGACAGCGGATCCGCGAAGCCACCGCGCTGGGCGCCGCGCACCAGGAACGTCCCGAGCACACCCGCCAGCAGCAGGCCTCCCAGCACGAGCAGCGGGAAACGGTCACGCACCGGCGGCCTCCTGCGCGGTCGGCGCGGCGAGCAGCGGGGCGGTGATGGCGCGGAACTCGGTGTAGCCGTCGGCGCCCACGGGCACGTTGCCGTACCACGCGAAGTCGAAGCGGCGCGTCAGCTCGCGGAACGGGGCCTTCACCTCCGGGCGGCCCCGGAACGCGCGCAGGTAGTCCCAGTTGGACAGCGTCTCGTCGTAGTGGATGGCGCCGTCGCGGTGCAGGCGCGACAGGAGCGCGAGGTACAGGTTGCGCACCGCCTCGCGGTACTCCCCCCTGGCGGCCAGCGCGTCGGCCAGGTGCGCCCAGCCCTCGGGCGGACGCGACAGCGCGTGGTCCGGGCTGCCCGCGAGCGCCGCGGCGTCCATGGTGCGCACCTCCAGCGCCGGGCCCGAACTCTCGCGCTTGCGCCGCAGCACGCTCACGACCACCACCCCCAGCACCGCCAGCGTCAGCGCGACCAGCATCACGACGAGCGCGTTCGCCGCCGCGCCGCCGCTCACGGGCACGGCCGTCTCCCGTGACTGGGGCTGTGGGTTGTTGCGCTTGAAGAAGTCCCTGAGCCACTCGCCCAGCTTGTCGATGAAGCGGCGCCACCAGCTCGACTCCGGAGGAGGGACCTCTTCCTCCTTGGGTTCGGCCGGGGCCTTCTCCGGGCGCTCCTGGAACTCCGGCCGCGCGAGGATGGCCCGAGCCCGATCCGTGGCCGCACGGGCGTCCGCGCGCGCCTGGGCCTCGGCCGTGGCCGTCACCTGCGCGAGCCCGTTCTCCAGCGCCACCGCCGCCGTCTCGCAGTCCTCGTCGTCGTAGGCCAGCTGCTCCAGGTGGCGCACGAAGCGCTCGAGCTTGACCGTCTCCCGTGCGTTCAGCGCGTCGAAGTCACGGAGCGAGGTGCCCTCCACCTGTTCGGGCAGCTCGCACTCCGTCGCGACCTTCTCCAGCCGGGCGCGCAGCGCTTTGCGGTCCACGGGTGCGGAGGCCTCCGGCGCGGCTTCCACCGGCGCGGGGGCCGCTAGGAGCAGCCCCGTGGCCAGCAGCAACGCCGCGGCCACGCCCTTGGATGCGAGCCCCCCGCGCTGCGTGCTCCGCTCCGGGAGCTGCTGCACGGCGGCCAGCAGGTCCAGGCCTTCCTGCCGCACGCGTCCGTCCACCAGCAGCAGCGTGGCGGTCGCGGCGCGCAGGGGCTCGAAGAGGGCGAACGTCGTCGCGGCGAGGAACACGAGCCACGGCGGATTGTCCAACGACGCGAACCGCTCCGCGAACGTCAGGTCGATGCCCACGAGCCGCCGCCCGAGGTACAGCAGGAAGTTGAGCCCCACGTGCAGGTTGAGGAACACCAGCACCTGTACGCTCATCAGCCAGCGCACCGCGGTGGCCGTCCCGCGCGACGGGCCCAGCAGCCGCGAGCCCACCGCGTACAGCTTCAGCGGGCTGCCCCGGCCCTGCATCGTCGCCGCGTAGCCCACGCCCTGCGCGGAGAGGAGGAACAGCGCGATACCCAGCGAGAACGTCAACGTCAGCACGTTGAAGAACGCCAGGTACGCTACGGCAATGAACAGGCTGGGCAGCCGCGCCAATGCCGCGCGCAGGGACTGGCGCACGGATGGCTCCGCCTTCGCGCCCAGCAGCACCTCCTGCACGTAGTGGCACGCCGCGCCCTGGCCCACGCCCCGCAGGAACCACGCGAGCGTCACGTACAGCGCGGGCAGGGTGGGGGAGCGCCCATGATCCACGGCGTCCAACAGGTGCAGCAGCGCGGCCACCACCGCCGCGCCACCCGGCAGCGTGAGCGCCCACACGCCCGCGTCACGCGCGCACAGGCGCAGCGCCGCGTCCATCAAGGCCACCGGACCCCGGGGGCGCAGTTCCAATGCGGAGACGGCCATCGCGTTAGCCCACCGCGTGCGCCGCCAACAGCACGCCGCCCCACACGAGCACGACGCCCACGAGCGCCAGCACCACGTGCGCCACGCTCCACTCGCGCCGGGGGGGCGGCCCCTCCAGCGCCTTGCGGCGCGTGTCGAGGCAGCTGGCGCAGCGGTTGATGCCCTCGAACTGCGTGGTGCACTCGCGGCAGATGACGCGCCGGCACTCCACGCAGACGCCCAGGCCCGCGCGGTCCGGGTGGTAGTGGCAGCGGCCCGAGCCCTGAATCATGCGCTCACCTTACGCAATCCAGGGCTCGCCACACCACCCCCGCGCGGGGCGGGCACGGCCTACATCTCGTCGAAGAACTCGTCGTTGTAGGTGTACCGGCCGAGCCGTTTGACGAGCGCCTCCATGGCCTCCACCGGCTTCACGGCGAAGAGCATCTGCCGCAGCTTCTTCACCTTCTCGTACTCGCGCAGGGTGAAGAGCTTCTCCTCCTTGCGAGTGCCGGACTGGGGGATGTTGATGGCCGGGAAGACGCGCTTCTCCGCGAGCAGGCGGTCCAGGGTGACCTCGGAGTTACCCGTGCCCTTGAACTCCTCGAAAATCACCTCGTCCATGCGGCTGCCGGTGTCGATGAGCGCCGTGCCGATGATGGTGAGCGAGCCCGCTTCCTCCGTGGCGCGCGCGGCGCCGAAGATGCGCTTGGGGCGCTCCAGGGCGCGGCTGTCCACGCCGCCCGTCATGGTGCGGCCGGAGCTGTCCACTTCCTTGTTGTAGGCGCGCGCCAGGCGGGTGATGGAGTCCAGGAGGATGACCACGTCCTTGCCGGATTCCACCAGCCGGCGGGCGCGCTCCAGCGCGAGCTCCGCGACCTTGAGGTGGTCGCCCGTGGGCCGGTCGGAGCTGGAGGCGATGACCTCCGCCTTGATGCTCCGGCGCATGTCCGTCACTTCTTCCGGGCGCTCGTCGATGAGCACCACCATGACGTGGCACTCCGGGTGGTTCTGGATGACGGCCTGGGCGATGCGCTGGAGCATGATCGTCTTGCCCGTCTTGGGCGGGGCGACGATGAGCGCGCGCTGACCCTTGCCGATGGGCGCGATGAGGTCCAGCACCCGCGTGACCATCTCCTTGTGGCCGTTCTCCAGCTTCAGCCGCTCGGTGGGGTCCACGGAGGTGAGGTCCGCGAAGTGCGGCAGCCGGGGCGCGCCCTCCAGCGGGCGGCCGTCCACCGTGTCCACCTTCTGGATGACGCCCTTGTGGCCGCGCATCTGCGCGAACGCGGTGAGGTACTGGCCCTGCCGCAGGCGCAGCTTCTGCACCAGGTTCTTCGGCAGCTCCGGGTCGTCCGGCGACGCCAGCAGGTTGCGCTTCACCTGACGCAGGAACGCGTTGGGGCCCTTGGCCTCCGTGTCCAGCACGCCCTCCACGGGCGCCAGGTTCTGCTGCGGCGCGCCCTGGGCGTGTCCGCCGCCGCGCTGCTGTTGCTGATGGCGCGGGTGCTCGTGCCGCTGCGGCTGCGGCTGCCCGCCGTCCTGCGGGCGGTTCTCCTGGCCCTGCGGCTGGCCGCCACCCTGGGGCTGCTGCTGTTGCTGCTGCGCCTGGCGCTGGCGGTACTGCTCCAGCTCCTGCGGCGTCAGGAAGACCTGCACCTGCTGGCCGTCCGGACCCGCCTGCATGCGGTAGGCCTGGCCTTCCGGGGTGAGGTGCACCTGCGCGCCACGGCGGCGGCGGCGGCGACGGCGGCGGCGGCCGCCCTGGCCAGCGGCTCCGGGGGCGCCGTTCTGGCCGGCGCCTCCCGCGGAGGCATCACCGTCGTCGGGGCCCTCGTCGCCCTCGTCGTCACCGCCGTCGTCGTCCGCCTCGGGGGGCGGGGGAGGACGGCGGTGACGA